>DATGDI010000151.1:0-1598 GCA_035310965.1 Methanomicrobiales archaeon | reverse complement strand
TTGCACGCCGCAATAGGGGCAGTAGGAGATGCCCGGCTTGGCGGGAGGCGTCGGCGCCCTCGGGGCCGGCGGAGGCCGATTCCCGGACCCGCGTCGACGGCCCGCGGGCGGAGCGGCCGGGGGCGGCGGTGGAGGCGGGGTCGGCGGGCCTTCGAAGACCGCGCCACATTCGTTGCAGTTCGTAGCGTCGGGGGCAACGAGGGCTCCGCAGATGGGGCAGATGTAGCCGCGGAACACGACGCCGCGGTGCCCGAACCCGAGGTCACGGTTGGGCTGGAACTCCAGCTCGCGGTTCGGCAGGAATTCCAGGGGTCGGCCCGAATCGAAACCGAGGGGACGCCCCGGTTCGAACTCGAGCTTCCGGTTCGGGTCGAAGTTCAAGTACCCTGCCATGTCCCTCCACCCCGGGTGAGTACAATGGGGGGTTCTGGCATGATATAGGTTATGTAGGAACTCCCTTTATTCCCCCGGTCAGGGGAGGACTCGACGTTCCTCCTTGACCACATTCAGCACGACCTGCGTGTACGTGTTCTCGACATATTCCATCGACCCGAGCCGCTTGATGAACCCGTCCAGCTCGCGGGTGGTCTTGAGCCGCACAACGAGGATGGAATCCCACTCACCCGTGACGTCGAATACGTGGGTCACGCGCTCATCCTTCGCGATCCTCCGCTGGACTTCGAGCAGCCGGCCCTTGTGGATCTTCACGCCGACGACGGCGAGGACGTCGAAGCCGATCTTGGACTCGTCGATGAGCGGCGCGTAGCCTGTGATCACGCCCTCGGACTCGAGTTTGCGGACTCGGTTGGACACCGTACTGATGCTCGCTTGGACCTCCCGGGCGATGTCCCGATACGATTTCCGGGCGTCCTGGTTCAGCAGGGCGACGATTCGGAGGTCCAGCTCGTCGAGCTTGACCGTCGGCGTCATGGGTGTTTTCCCCCGATTTTAGGTCCACCTAATGGGGAGCCAGTTCCGGTCGAATGCTCGGAATCCCGCGGAAAAAGGCCCGGTTGCTGCGACATTGTACCGCCCCCCGGCTCCTGGCCGGTCAACTGTTCGGCCGTATACCGTAATCGTTTAAATATGTATCAATTCCTTCAATAGAACCGGCAGGACGGAGCGTTTCGTCCGGCCTAACCCCCTCCAGGGGTCCGTGGGAGGAAGCGGATGGCGACCAGGAAGGCTAACGGTGTAGAGCGTGTGCTGAAGCGGGTCCGTGAGGAGAAGATCCGCTGGATCGACCTGCAGTTCGTGGACCTCGTCGGGGGGCTCCAGCATATCACGATCCCCTCGACCTCCATCGGACCCGACGAGTTCAAACGAGGAATCGGGAAGCTCGACGGATCCTCGATCCGCGGGTTCAAGGAGATCCACGAGTCGGACATGGTCATGAAGCCCGACCCTTCCACGTTCGCGATCCTGCCCTGGTACGACGGGGAGCATCGCACCGCGCGGATGATCGTGGACGTCTACGAGGGCGGAACGTACGAGCGATTCACGCGCGATTCCCGGTACATCGCCCAGAAGGCCGTTCAGTACGCGAAGGACTCCGGGTACGACACGACCTACTGGGGCCCGGAGATTGAGTTCTTCGT
>DATGDI010000150.1:0-7117 GCA_035310965.1 Methanomicrobiales archaeon | reverse complement strand
CCCGTTTCTTCCTGCCCGCGAGCTCGTTGGGCCCGTACAGCGCCCCCCGTTCCTCCACCTCCGCTGCCGAAAGCCCGGCGGTGGTTGCCTTCACCATACCGAGGGCCCCCTCGGAGGTGAGGACCTCCCGGCCCGGCAGGGATCTCCGTTGCTGCATCCGGATCAGGGAATGTTCTCGGCCAACGAATAAGAGGCTTTCATAAGCCTCGGGCTGGAAGTCTCATTCCAACAGAGTTCCCGGGGAGTGATGAGGAGCCACCCCGGAGTCCGGCAGCTGCCTCCCGGGCCCCCTTCTATCGTTCCTCCCGCTCCATCCTGATGGCCTTCTTCGGGCACTCCTCGGCGCAGATCCCGCAGCCCTTGCAGAACTCGTAGTCGATCTGGAGATCCTCGCTGATGGCCCCCTCCGGGCAGTAGAGGCTGCAGAGGCCGCACTTGCTACACTTGTCCGGCTCGATGACCGGCCGGAAGGTCCGCCAGCCCCCCGTCTTCCCCGAGGCCCCCTTCTTCGGTTTCGATATGGCGAGGCGTTCCCGCTTCTTGATCGCGGGACCGGCACCCGGTTCGCCGGTCTTTCCCGGTTCCGGTCGTTTCTCCCTGGGTGCGGCGGACCGGCGTTTCCCACCCTTCACAGGACCAGCTCCCGGTAGGCCCGCTCGGCCGCGCTCACGTTCCTCGGGTCGGTAAACATCTCGGCGATGGCTTTCGTAGCGGATTCAAGGGAGATGACCCCGAGCCGGGCGATGGCCCCGAGGACCGGGGTGTCGAGGACCGGCTCCCCTGCGATGACCAGATCCTCGTCGAGGGCGATGCCCGTCAGGTCCACGCGGTGCACCTTCATGTGGTCGAGGCTGACGGCATGGCCGCTATTCACGAGCACCGCCCCGTGGGCTTTCAGGCCCTTCAGCACCTTCACGACGGGAACCAGGGTCCGGTCCAGTACCACGACGAGATCCGGGTTCATCACCTGGCTGTAGACCCTGATGGGCTGCTCATCGATCCGGGCGAAGGCCACGATGGGGGCCCCCCTCCGCTCGGCCCCGTAGAAGGGGGTCGCCGTTGCATGCTTCCCGTCGCGGAAGGCCGCGGTGGCGATGAGCCGGGCGGCGGTGACCCCTCCCTGCCCACCCCGGGAATGGATCCGGATCTCATACATGGGCCTTCACCCCGAACCAGTGTTCCCCGCCGGGTTGTCTCTCCCGGACGAAGGTGGCGATGTCCCCGTGGGTGACCTCCTGGCCCCCGAGCCCGGCGATGACGCTGTACGGCTCTGCCCGGGTCGTCGCACGGATGGAGCGGGCGAGGACTCCTCCGAAACCGAAGGAGTAGTCCCGGTCGATGACCACCACCTCCCTCCCGGTGAGATCCAGGATCGGGAAGGGCCGGAACCACCGGATGCGCATGACTCCGGCTCTCGTTCCTTCGTTCCGGAGGCTGTCAACCGCAACTTCGGCCTCCCTCGCGAGGGTTCCGAGGGCGATCACGACGACATCGGCGTCCTCGCACCGGTACTCCTCCGTTACCCCGTACCGTCGCCCGAACCTGGCCGCGAAGAGATCCTCTGTCTCGGCAATGACCGCCCGGGCATCCCGCATCGATCGCTCCATATCCCACCGGAACCGGTAGTAGTCCTTCGGGCCGGTGAGAGGTGCGTAGGCGGCCGGGTGGGCGGTGTCGATGGCATGGGGAAGGTGGGGGGGCGGGATAAAATTCCCGGGTTCCAGGGTCTCCAGGTCCTGCATCGTATGGGAGAGGAGGAAGCCGTCCAGGTTCACCATGACCGGGAGGAGCACCCGCTCGTCCTCGGCGATCCGGAAGGCCATGAGGGTGGCATCATAGGCCTCCTGGGCGGTGGCTGCGTAGACCTGGAGCCAGCCGGTGTCCCGCTGCGACAGGGAGTCGGTGTGGTCGGCCCAGACGTTCCAGGGCGGTCCCACGGCCCGGTTCACGTTCGCCATGACGACGGGGAGGCGGGCGCCCGCGGCCCAGTGCAGAAGCTCGTGCATGTAGAGGAGGCCCTGGGAGGAGGTGGCGGTGAAAGCTCGAACCCCGACGGCCGAGGCCCCGATGCAGGCGGCCATGGCCGAGTGCTCGCTCTCCACCGGGATGTAATCGCAGGCCATCTCTCCGCGGGCGACGAACTGGGCGATCCGCTCGACTATCTCGGTCTGGGGGGTGATAGGGTAGGCCGCGATGACCCCCGGCGATGCCTGTTTCACCGCCTCGGCGACGGCATAGTCCCCCGTGGCGATGATCTTCATCCTCCGACCCCCTCGGCGAGGAACTCCCTCCGCCTGGTATCGATCTCCCTCTCGAGCCTTTCCAGGAGCTCGGGGGTGATCTGCCGGAACCTTCCCTGCATCCCCAGGTAGTCCCCGAGGGGCATGGGCTTCAGGAGAGGCCCCTTTGACGGAGCGCTCACCGTGAGGACCCCGTTCGCCCGCTCCCAGAGGATCCAGGCGGCGGTCTTCACCGCCATCCTCCCCACCTCGATGGTCTTCCCGTGGGGGAACCGCCACCCCGTCGGGCAGGGGGCGAGGAGGTGGATGAAGGACGGCCCCCGGAAGGTGAGGGCCTTCTCCACCTTCCGGAAAAGGTCGATGGGGAAGGCGCTCACCGCCGTGGCCTGGTAGGGCGGGTGGTGGGCCTCCACGATCCGGTCGATCTCCTTCTTCGGGTGAACCTTTCCCGCGGGGGTCGTCGTGGTCAGGGCCCCGAGGGGGGTCGACCCCGATCGCTGCATCCCCGTGTTCCCGTAGGCCTCGTTGTCGAAACAGATGTAGAGAAAGTCCGTCTCCCGCTCCAGGGCGCCCGAGAGGGCCTGGAGCCCGATGTCCACCGTGCCACCATCCCCCGCGTACACGATGACCTTCGTGTCGCGACCCGCCCGCCGGAGCCCGGCCTTCATCCCCGAGGCGCAGGAGGCGGCGGCCGCAAAGGCGATGTTGTAGACCGGGACCTGGACCGCGGTGTCCGGGTACATTCCCTGGATCACGCTCGTGCAGCTCGCCGGGATCACGAGGACCGTGTCGGGCCCTGCCGCCTTCAGGATGTACCGGAGAGAGAGGGACGAGCTGCACCCCGGGCAGGCCGAGGTGGTCTCGAGGATGTACTCCTCCTTCGGGATCTGGGCCATGGGTTCACCGCCCCTCACTTGAACACCGGAGGATATGAGGGTTCGCACCAGGCCTTCGGGCCTGTTGCTCCTCCCTCGGGCCTTGCCCTCCGGGGTTCGCACCAAGGCTTCGCCTTTGTGCTCCTCGCTCGGGCTTACGCCCTCCGGGTTCCCCCCGGGGAACCATGGCCGAAACCGGGTATCCTGCTCACAAACGGTTAAATAGCATCCTGTCCCCCTCTCTTTTGTTGTGATCTCATGATGACCGGAGAAGGAACATCCCCTGCACCAGCGCCGGCGGCTGAAAAACCTGCAGCCGAGAAACCGAAGGAAAAGGAAAAGGCGAAGCCCGTGAAGGAGCGAAGCGCCCTGCGGTGGATCGGCTATGGGGTCCTGGCCGTCATCATCATCGTAGTGATTGCATACCTGAGCATCGGGGTGGTGTTCTCCGAGGCCCCCGCGGCCACCTCCTACCCCTACACCACCACATACCAGGTGAACTTCCCGGCATCCCAGGTGGTCACCATCGGCAATTCCGAGATCATCGCCATCCCGACGGGGGACCAGGTCACCCTCTCCATCAACAAGGAGTCGAGCATCATGAATGTGGGAGAAACGAAGACCATCCAGGAGAGGAGGGCGATGATCTCCATCCTCTTTATGAAGATCCTGGACTTCGACTTCAAGATCGATGCCACGTACCGGGGCCGATCCGGTGACGCGACACAGTTCTACCTCGGTTTCCGTACCTCCGAACAGGTACCCTCGTTCCTCATCAGCCGGCTCCTCCCGGCGAGCGTGCAGGCGCGGCCGGTCTGAAATACCGAAAAATACTTTTTTCCGGAGAGCCTCCCGGAAGGCTGGCCGGCAGTTTGTGAGGCGCTTTCACCGGCGTCGTGACGGCTACTCGAACTGGCTCGGGAGGAACCCGACTCTCTTCAGGACCCACCAGGAGGCGAAGGTCGCGACCACCGTCGAGATGACGATGATGCTGAGATAGGCGGGCACATCCTCCGGGCCGAAATTGAACATGGTATTGCCCGCGACCGTCGCGATGGTGTTCGGGACGAGGAGGGCGGTGCCGATGATGGTGAGGTAGGCGACGAGCATGGCGAGCTTGTTGTTCAGGATCTGGAGCTGGTTGTTGTAGATGGACTGGAGGACCTCGAGGCCGCTTGCGAGCACCTCGGAGAGGTGCTCGGCGAGGCCGATCTGGGCCTGGACCTCTCCGATGAGGGCGTTGATCCGATCGAGGATCTTTTCGTCGTCGGTCATGAGCTCCGCATCCCCGTACCGGAGGGAGGAGAGGGTGTCCACGGTCCCCCAGAGTCCGCCCAGGTACACGATGAGGGCATGCTTCATCTCGTAGATCTTCGGGCCGATGATGGACCTCGGGGTCTTCGGGTCTGAGAGCTCCTGGGAGAGCTGGTCCCCGTGCTCCTCGATCTCCACCAGGTAATCGAAGTTCCGGGAGTTGTTCTCGTCGATGATCCGGATGAGGAGGTGGGTGATCTTATCGGGGAGGGGGAGTCCCTCGGGGATCTTCCTCATGAGGGTCTCGGCGTACCGCCGCATCCGGAAGAAGCGCTTCACCTCCCGGGTGTGGAGGGTGACAATGGAATTCCCCCGGATGAGGATGAAGAGGGGCTCGAGCCTCACGTCGAAGCCCTGCATGAAAATGGCGGGGATCATGAGCCCGAGCTCGGTGTTAAAGTCCTCGTACCCGCTCCTCGGGTTCTTCTGGAGGTTCCGGATGAGGAGCTCGGAGAAGCCGAGCCTCGTCGCGGTCTCGAGGAGGTCCCGCTCCACGTCCTCCACCACGTAATCGATCCAGGCGAGGTGGGACCCCTTCACCATGTCGAGAAAGGGCTGGCAGGTCTGGGACTCCTGCCTCAGGGCGCCGTTCGGTCCGATGACCACGCAGAATGCGTTCTTCTCGACGGCAGGGACTCCTTCGGCGGTCTTCTCGTTGACCGGAACCTCGGGCATGCCCTCGTCTGTCATAAAGCTCATGTCTGCTCTGGAGGGCGATAATTGTTGTGTGATGACCCCCGGGGATCGGTCCCGGGGTCCGTGGCCGCCGGAGCCCTCGGGATCTCCTGCCGGGGCTTATCGGACTGCGCTCTCCTGTGGAACGGCGACGGCTTTCTCCTTCTCTTGACGGTATGAAGGCCCTGTGCCGCGAGGTCAGGGGTCTGGGCCACGGCTATTTCGGAGAAGTACCGGGATGAAGGTGAGGGAAATTCACCGGTCTTCCCCCGTCGAATCCCGGAATCACTTCCACACGTCCACCGGCGCGATATTTGCGTCGATAAGAAGGGAGAAGTCGAAGGTCTTCGTCCACCCCGTCTTTTCGAACATTTTCATAAAGCAGACACCGACGAGGGGGACCCTGTACTTCGAGATCGTGGCCTTCATCTGGTCGGCGGTCACGTTCGAATTGGGCATGGAAAGGCCGCCCATGAGGACGATGACCTTCGGGTTCACCTTCACCCCCGTCTGGGATACCTGCATTCCCACGTCAGATACGGGAACGATCTTCTTTGCCTTTGACTCGTCGGTGAGGGGGACAAAGACCTGTGTGGCGGGGCTCGAACGGATGGCAAACCCCAGGAGCTCGATGAAGGGGGTGCAGGTACCGGGCACCCCGTGATACACGATCTGATCGCCGGCTCCGAGCTTCAGCCCGTCGATGTACGCCTTGAAGGGGCGAAGGATACCGGGAACGCTCTCGAAGACCTCGTGCTGCTTCATGCGGGAGAATGGGCGGGTGGTGATGATAAATTCCCGCTTTCCAGCGATCGCGGGAAAAAAGGCCCCGGTTCCGGAGCAGGGAATCCCTGCTCCGCGGGCCTCTAGAGCGTGCCTGAAAAAAAGAGATCAGTTGGTGTAGGCCGGTTTCCCGAGCTTCGGCTCGAACATCGCGTCCCCCTCAACCCGGATGGCGTGGGAGAAGAGGGCGAGCGGGATATCCATGGGGCAGAGCTCCTCGCACTGGCCGCAGTTCACGCAGGTATCGGAGATGTGGGCGAACCGGCGCAGGTGGAACATCGGGTTCGGCGGCACCTCGCCCGCGGTCACCATGAAGGACTTCCCCTTCAGGTAGTCCGCCGAGGTGAAGCAGACCGGGCAGTTTTCGATGCACGAGTAACACTTGATGCACCTCGCCGTCTCCCGGCCGATGGTGCCCCACATGTCGGCCCGGAGTGCCGTGAAGTCCTTCCTCCGCCACTTCTCGCCGAGCTTGAGCATCGCACCCTCGACCTTCTGCCGGAGCTCGATCCCCTTCGGGTTCGCCGCCTCGGTGGCGAGGGCTCCCGCCTTCACCGCCCGGTTCAGGAGGTCGGCCCCCTTGTCACTGCATACTTCGACAAAGGTCGCCTTCCCGGCCTTGTCGCCGATGACCCCCCAGTTCCCGCAGGCGAGGTCCGCCTGCCGGGGAACCTTGTACTCGCACCGGCGGCAGTTGGTCCGCCGGCCGAAGCCCTTCTCCTCGAGCTCGTCCATGGAGATGCCCTTGTGGCCCCCCTCGTACTCGATGATGAACTGGCCCTTGTCGATCTCCTCCTTGTGGACCTTCATGGGATCGACCTGGTACACCTCCTGGATCATCTTCATCGCCTTGATGGGGCTGACTGTGCCACCGCAGTTCACCCCGACGATGTAGAGGTTGTCCCGGTTGATGGCGTTCCGCTTCGCGAGCTCAAGGATGCCCATCAGGTCGCAGCCCTTGACGGTTAGGGCGATCTTCTTGTCCTTCGCTCCCTTCAGGTGCCTTGCGAGGACCTTGGAGAGGAGAAGCGTTCCGCAGTGGAGAGACCCGGCGGTGCCCGTCAGGTTCTTCGGGTCGGTAATATAGGTCGGGACCGCATCGTAGATGTCCTGGCCCCGTTTCACCGCAAGGACGGCATCCACCAGCTTCTGTTCCAGGGCCTGCCTGAGGAACGTGGTCACCGCTCCACCGCACTCCGCACGCTTCGCGAGCTCTGAGTCGGTGGTCCA
>DATGDI010000149.1:0-1879 GCA_035310965.1 Methanomicrobiales archaeon | reverse complement strand
CGCCCCCGGCCCGGATCCCTTTCGCCTCCGCGGCGCGGATCCCCTTCTTCCCCGGGGCCCCGATCCCTTCATCCCGCCGTTTCCTCACGCGCAGGGCACCTCCAGGATATCTTCGTAGACGGGTCCTCCGGGTGTGAGGGTAGACTTCTTCAGTTTAAAGCAACGGACAGGGCAGGACCCGAACTCCCCGGCGGCAAGGCCTTCGAGGACGGGGAGGAGGGAGGGATCGAACCTTTTCACCCGCGCGAGGGTGGCATGGGGGGTGTACCCCCTCCTCTCCCTCGGGATGTCCAGGGGGGAGAGGGCATCCTCGATGAGGTCAAAGAGCCTCCCGCAGCCTCCTTCGTCCCGGATCTCCGACCAGACGACCCGGGGGGACTGCGGCGGATTCCCCCGCACCCCGCCGGCGGAGATCTCGAAGGCCTCGAAGCGTATCCGGGAGAGGGCCTCCTTGACCTTTTCGAGGGTTTTTTCGTCGATCTCCCCCAGGAACTTGAGGGTGATGTGGATGGAGGGAGGTTTCACGAGGGTGAGCCGGGCCCGGCAGCCTGCAAGGGATGCCTGCGGGCCCCTCATCCGCTCCCTCACCTCCGGGGTGAGATCAATAGCAATAAAAGTCCTGACCATCAAGAATACTTGGAACATCACCTGAAAAGGATATTCGATCGAGGGGGCCCGATACCATGAGTGAGAAACCAGTTCTTACCGTCTACACCCTGGAGAACTGCCCGAACTGCGAGATGCTGAAGGGGTACCTCCATTCCCTCAGGGTCACGTTCGCCGAAAAGGACATGTCATCGGCGGAGTCCCTGACCGAGCTCCGGGTGAACGGGGTCTTTGCCATGGAGGCCCCGGTCCTCCGGAAGGACGAGACTTTCCTCACCTCCGCCGATCTCTTCTCCGGGGGGAAGGTAAGGGCAGCGGAGCTGAACCGGACCCTGGACCTCAAGTGATCTCCGGTCGCCCTCCGGCCCGGTATCGGGCCCCGATCCCGCGGCCGGCCAGCATGCACCCGCGGTTTCCCGATCCACCCCAGTTCTCCGGGCCATTGCAGGATTTATATGGGCTGGAAACGATTAAAAAGATATATAAAGCGAAATATCAGGATAAAATCAAATAGCAATGGATTAATAGTATCTTATTGGTTTCGAGAGGTTGAGCTCCCGTGTCGCGGCAGAAGAGATCGGTCAGCAGGTCCGTTTTCCAGCAGCAGCTCACGCTGGATGGCACGTTCCTCCCCGCGCTCCCCAAGGTCCGGACCACGGACGGACACATGGTGGAGTGGGACCGGGAGAGGATCGTCCGGCAGATCGTCCAGGAGACAAGGCTCATCGAGGTCTTCTACGGCCACGAGAGCGCGACCGAGGAGATCGCACGGGAGATCGCCGTCCTCGTGGAGCAGAGGATCCTGAAGCTGGGTCTCCAGGTGCTCTCGGGCCCCCTCATCCGGGAGATCACGAACATCGTGCTCCTCGAGAAGGGCCTCACCGAGTACCGGAATGTCTGCACCCGGGTGGGGACCCCGGTGTACGACGCGCACCTCATCGACGTTGGCCGCGGCTTCGAGGCCCATGACAACGCGAACCTCCAGGAGAACGCCGAGACCTCCCACAAGAAGAAGGCTGACAAGATCAGCAAGGAGCAGTACCTCCTCCAGCTCCCCCCGCACCTCTCCGATTATCACCTGGGGGGAGACCTTCACATCCATGACCTCGAGTACTTCGGGACCCGGCCCTTCTGCCAGGACTGGGACCTTCGCTACTTCCTATACTATGGTCTGATGCCCGATGGAAACGGCACTAAGGCTTCAGTTGCAGGCCCGGCAAAACGTGCAGAAGTAGCCGTCTTACATGCGGTCAAGGCACTAGGAAGTGCCCAA
>DATGDI010000148.1:0-5199 GCA_035310965.1 Methanomicrobiales archaeon | reverse complement strand
TTGCTTCAGGTCGGGTTCTGATGAACCCTCCCTCCCCCAAGAGCCCATGACAAGTACGAATTATCTCAATAAACCCAGGATTTGGATCTCTAAAGGTATCTCCTCGGGGGGAAGGGAAAAATGGAGACGGGTTATTTACTCCCTGAGTACAGGCAGCCCTGGACATCGTGCCCGAGCCGGCCGATGGCGTCCGCCCGGCACCGCTGGCAGTGCCGCATCTGCCGGATGTACTTCGAGCACTCGTCCTGCATCTTCCTCTTATCGGCAGGCGTCGGGGGCGTCACACCGGCGAACTTGTACTGGGGGATGAGGGGGATGACATTGAAGGTGTAGACCCCGAGCTCCGAGGCCTTCTTCGCGATGTCCGGGATCTCCATGTCGTTCACCCCGGGGATGTACACGGTGTTCACCTTCACGATCATGTGGCGTTTCACCGCCTCCTCGATGCCCGCGAGCTGGTTCTTGAGGAGGAGCTTTGCTCCCTCCTCGCCATGGAGCCGCCTCCCCTCCCAGGTGACCCAGGAGTAGATCTTTGCGCCCGTGGAGGGGTTGAGGGCGTTCCAGGTGACGGTCACGTTCCCGACGTCGTACTTCTCCAGGAGGTCGATCTTCTCCGGGAGGAGGAGGCCGTTACTGCTGATGCACTTGATAAGGTTCGGGAACTCGATCTTTGCGAGGCGCAGCGTCTCGAAGGTCTCCTCGTTGTACAGGGGTTCGCCCGGGCCCGCGATCCCGAGGACCTTGATGTAGGTGAACTTCTCGAGGGCCTTCTTCACCATCTCGATGGCCTCCGGCGGGGAGAGCACCCGGGTGGTGACCCCGGGCCTCGACTCGTTCACGCAGTCAAAGTCCCGGATGCAGTAATTGCACTGGATGTTGCACTTCGGGGCCACGGGGAGGTGCATCCGGCCGAAGGCATGGCAGGCCTTCTCCGAGAAGCAGGGATGGTCCCGGATCCGGCGGAGGGTGGTCGGGTCCCAGGGGACCTCCTTCCCCTGGACCGTTGCCGTCGGGTAGGTGTCCTCGGTCATGGTTCTACCAGATCATGATGATACTTATCCTATATCAATTGGGGGGAGAGTACCGCCTACTCCTTCTCCTTGATGACTCCTGCCTGCACCCACCAGTCGTACTCGTGGGCCCACCGCTCGCGGTTCGCCTGGATGAGCTGGCAGAAGTAATCCCTGCGGGTCCGGAGGTTGGCCTCCTGGTCGGGGTAGGAGCGCTGCGTCCGGATAGCCTTCACGAGGTCCCGTCCCATCTCGTAGGCCTTCTTCTCGCCCGGGAGGATCGCCTCGGGGTTTCCCCGGAAGGCCACGCCGACCCCGCCGACGATCTGGGCGCCGAGGTTCGCAAGGACCCGGTTCATGTACCCCACCACCTCCATCTCGTTCGAGCCCCCCGCGGTGCAGACCGAGCACCCGTACTTCCCCGAGAGCATCTGGCAGTGAATCGCATCGGCCATCCGGTCGAAGAGGACCTTCAGCTGGGCCGTGATGGAGTCGATGTAGTTCGGGGAACCGAGGACGATCCCGTCGGCATCGAGGATCTTCCCGAAGATCTCCTCGTAATCATCGGGGTGGATGCACTCCCCCTTCGCGTAGCAGGTCCCGCAGGCGGTGCAGAACTCGAGGTCGTAGTCGCAGATGTCGATGAGCTCCGTCTCCGCCCCCTCCACCTCGGCCCCGTCCAGGGCCGCGACGACGAGCCGCAGCGTCTGGCTCTCCTTCCCCCTCGGGCTTCCATTGATGCCAAGAACCTTCATGGGAATCACCCTCCGGTAGAGGAATCGGGAGGGGAGGTATTAAGGATTGGGAATCCACGGCGTGAAGGGCCCCGGAAGGTCGGCCGGTCAGGGATCGATGGTGAATGCGGGAGAAGCTCACCGGTCGCCTTCCCCTGCATGGCCGATACACGATCCCGGGGCTCTCGCCCTGTTGGAGATACGGGACCCAGAAGTTCGAGAAGGGAACCTGGTTTGACCTGGTCTCGAGAGAGTACGTTTAAAAAATCCTCGATCTCCTAAAAAAGGGGGGGGGAATCTCCTCCCCGTCAGCTTATCCGGATCTTCGGTAACGTGGGCGGGGGCTTGCTGAAGATTCCCTCGGTCCAGCCGGGCCAGGCGCCACCGAATGAACATGTTTCCGGAGGATCCGTGTACTTGGATATACTGTGCCCGTTGTATTTGAGGTAGAGGAAGTCCTCGTCCATGGGGGCATCATCCGCGTTCCCCTGGACCCGGATCATGTAGTTCCCGATGGGGAGATTGTCGAAGGCATAGCTCCCCGTATCGGACGTGGTCAGATTCGAAACCTGCTTCGTACCCAGGGGGTTCCAGTAATCGGTCCCGCACGGGGAGATCGCGATTTCCTCTGAGATGGGATACAGACCGTTATACGAGAGGTTCCATGCCAGGTCCATGCTCGTGTTCGAGCCCTCGTTCGTCAGCCTCAGATTCAGGACATGGAGGGTCGCCGCGCCCATGGGACTGGATCCGGAGAGGTTCGGGAGTGCCGTGATGTACACTTCGGGAATGTTCAATCTGACCGTTCCATTGTTCTCCACGCTGACCCTCGAGTTGAGGGCATCGAAGACATTGATGTTCCCCTCCTGGAGGACCTTGAAGGTGACCTTCGACTCCCAGGTCTGGCCGAGGCGGATGGTCCCGATGAAGAAGTCAAGCCTCTGGGTGGTGTTCCATTCGTCCCATTGGTTATACTCCTTCGGGTAGCCGGGGAAGGAGGGGCTCACGCTCGCGTTCCAGGTGTTTACCCGGGTGGAGCGGCCGGGGATGCGCTGGTAGCTGTACACCTGCTTCCCGGGCATCGTGACATTCCCCACCTTGACATTTCCGAAGGAGAGGTTCATGGTGGTGTTCACCCCGGCCTCGTCCCGGAGGGCCCCCGCGATCTGTGTGTAGACATCGGCAATGTTGGTCGCATCCGCCTCGTAGAAATTACCACCCGTCTGCTTTGCTAGGTTTCTCAGGGCGGTTAGGGCTCCCCCGCTGAGACTACCTGCGTTAAACCCGATGGTGTAGATCCTGACGTTGTACGACCTCGCGTAGTTGGACATGTTCTGGAGGGACGTCGGTCCCGTTTTCGGTCCGGGGAGATCGATGAGGCCGTTTGCCTTGGAGATGTTCCAGTACTTCGTGACCGTTGCATCGTAATAGGTGCCGGTGTCGGTGGCAGTGGTGGGACCTACCGATCCACGGGCGAGGGGATCGCCGTAAATGTTGTAGTCCCCATCGGTGAGGAGGATCAGGGCCCTCACGGAGGTGGGATTCCAGGCATTGCGGTTGTCGTAGATCGCCCTGAAAATGCCGTACCTCATGGGGGTATTCGCGGTCGGGGTGACGGATGCGATCTTGGATTTGATGAGGTTCTTGGTGGAGCTGAGCGCCAGATCGGTCGTGGCATAGTCATTGTACCGGGTGCTCAGGTTGTAGTGCAGGGTGGCATAGTCCCAGTCATCGCTCGTGGTCGAATCACTGCCGCTGTTTTTCTGGTTCCTGGGGTCCACCCACGAATTCCCGCCGAAGGTGACCTGTCCCAGGCGATCTCGGGAATACTCGAGCTGGTCGGCGAAAACCGATGCCGCACCGATGATACTCACCTCCCGGTCGGGATTATCCTCGAGCATGGATCCCGAGCGGTCGGTGACGAGGACCACGTCAATGGGCTTCGGCTGCAGGGCGTACCCGTCGCCTCTCACGGTTACGATGAGGTCTACGGATTCGTTGACCCTGACGGTCGTCGGGTCCACCCGGCTCTCGATGGTGAGGTACCGGTAGTTGATGTACTTCAGGGTCACCTGCCGCTTCACGCCAGACCACTGGGCCTGAACCGTGGCCTTCCCTTCCGCCGATGCATTGTACTTCTTGGCGGTCACATCGGTCGTGAAGGCGCCCGGGTGGAAATAGACGATGGCCTCACCGCTCTCGTCCGAAACTACGTGGATATCGACGTTCAGGGCGCTGGTGCTCGTCACTCCACTGGTATCCTCGAGGACCGGGCCAATTGTCTGGTTCACCAGGTTATTATTGACATCGAAGTTTGTGAACCGGAAGGTGACATCCTCCCCTGCAACCGGGTTTCCCTTCACATCCATCACCCGCATGATGAGAGAGGACTTGATGCCCTCGGGGTACTCCACCGAGGTCACATCCCGGCTGGCCATGGTCTGGGGGCTTGCCGTCAGGAGTGCATCTGCGGCTGCGCCGCTCACGAACTCCACCTTCTGGGAAACCGAGACCGAGCGGTTGTTTATGGCCGTCGCGGTGATGGTGTAGATACCGGCAATATCCTTGGGACCGTAGGTGATGATTACGAGCCCGTTCTTGTTCGTGGAAAGGGACATGGACTCGCCGGGGATGTTCGTGGTGATATTGACGGGCTGGTTCATGGTGGGGAATCCGTACCTGTCGTACAGCGTGAAACCTATGGTGAACTTCCCGGACTGTATCTGGGTGTAGGGGTACGGTGAACCACCGGGGGATACGAAGGTGGATATCGAGAAGGGCTGACTCTGAGCGGTACCTTCAATGGAGATGAGTCTGGAGGAGATGGGGGATGGCATATCAATGAAGATATAGTTCGCTCCTGTGGGGTACACCAGGTACTGTACATCCGCATATCCCGAGGCATTCACCGGGACCGTGATGGACTTTACCCAGGATCCATTGGATTCAAATCCGCAGGGGCCCGAGGAGCTTGCGACGAACCTCATCGTCTCGACCAGGTTCCGGTTGTCCACCGGGTTCCCCCACCTGTCCTTGACGAGAACCGAGATCCGTGTTGAGTTCCCCACCTGCACCTTGTTCTGATAACTCACCAGGGTGCTTGCAGGAGTGGTATGGTCGATGCGCTGGCTGACGGTCTTTGTGTCGCTATAGTTCATGTACCCCCAATTCTCGGTTTCGATCATGGTCCACGCAGTCACCGTGATATTGGCGGTTCCGCTGTTCCTTGTGTCAAGGAAGGTCGTGGTGGCGGTTCCATTCACATTGGTGAGGAGGAAGGTTTTCGTCACCTGCCAGGGGTAATCGACCGCGAAGCTGACATTGGCACCCGCGATAGGCTGCCCGGCGAGAGGACCTGTGCCGTACACGACATTCGCCGTGATGATGGCCGTGTCCTTGCCGTCGGCCACCAGCCACGGGTGATCGCTCGTCACGTTGAGCTCCACGGGGTATGC
>DATGDI010000147.1:0-4412 GCA_035310965.1 Methanomicrobiales archaeon | reverse complement strand
TTCGCGGTCTGGTATTTCTGGAGGGGGACAGTCAGGTCAACCCCGGTGTTCTCCTTTTCATCGATGGACGCCTTCAGGTTCGTGAGATCCCCGTTCAGTCTGGTAATATTTGCCCTCATGACATCTGTGCTGATAACAGTCCCGTTCACGTACACCGCGTTCCCGACCTGGTCGCCGTCAGGATCGGTCTCGACAACCCTGACGAGGGTGATGGGCCCGCTCGTGAAGGAGGAAGGCACCGTTCCGCCCATCATGGAGAACTTCAGGGCCACGCTCGAGTAGCCTCTTGTCGGGTATGCCAGATCGTACCCGCCGATGGTGACATGTTTCCCCCCGTAGGTCCTCGCTGGGTTTTCAATCCCCCCGATGACGATGGAAACCGACCAACGGGCGCTGTCCAGCTGCGTGTAGAATTCTACAGCGTCATCGGTGTTGAAGGTCATGTCCCCGCTCGAGGGCAGGTTGATGGTCCCGCTGACCTCGGAGATGACATCCCCGGGCTTCAGGGCGTTCACCTGTGTGGGACTCGTCGTAATCCCGCTGGCACTGAGGGCTGCGGTCACCTGTACCAGGCAGAGAGCTACAATGAAACAGAGCAGGATGGCTGAAAAATTCTTCATACTCCTCCTCACTCGAAGAGAGGCTCGATGTCCTCGTCGAACAGGGAGACCTTCTTCTCCTTGACCTTCATGGCGTCCTCCTTCGTCTCCTTGGCGATCTCCAGGAGCTCCCGGATCCTCGGGGCGTTCCCTACCGTCGCGAGGACCACGACCGCCGCGATGAAGTTCGAGTCAACCGGGTAATCGCCCCCCCGGACCTCGATACCGGCGATGTTCTCCTCCACCCAGCTCTTGGACTTCTCCACCCCTTTCCGATCCATCTCCTCGGGGGGACCCGCGATGAGCACGAGGGCCCGCTCGGCCGAGGAGTAGTCGCAGGGGAGGGTGAGGCGCCCGAGCATGGCCCGCCGCACGAGGGCGATGATCTTCGCGGACTTGTCCTCGCCGAGGAGAACCTCCTCGGTGGGCTCCTTCTTCCCCGACGTAGCCTTTCCTATGGAATCCTTCAGGCCGCCGAAGATGCCCTTTTTCTGCTTGGTCCGCCGGGATATCACCTCGGTGATGGCATACCCGACCGAGGAGATCCCCCCGCCCCGGAGGGTGTTGATGATCTCGGAGGAGTCGACCACCATCTCGCCGACGCCCATCTTCGTCACCTCGCCTGCCCGGAAGAGGACACCGAACCTCCGGACGATCTCGTCGTTCAGCCGCTGGTAGGCCGACTTGATGCTCTCCCCCTCGTTCTTCCAGGCGGAGTTATCGAAGAGGAAGGTGTTGTCCACCTCGTTCACGAGGGTCGAGAGGCTCCGGGCGGCGTTGTAGGAATAGAGGCGCCCCTCCTCGGGGGCCGGGAGGATCCCGAGGGCGTAGACCGGCTCCCGGTAGATCCGCTTCAGGGCCCGGGCGAGGACCGGCGAGCCACCGGAGCCGGTACCCCCGCCAAGCCCGGCGATGATGACAAAGGCGTCGATGTCATGGGTCCCCCGGGAGTCGATGGCATTGATGATGCTGTCGATCTCGTCGGAGGTGACCTTCGCCCCGGTGACGTTGTCGGTACCCACGCCATGGCCCTTCACGACGGTCTGGCCGATGAGGATCCGGTCCCGGAGGCCGATGTTCGTCAGGCCCATGAGGTCGGTCCTCGCGGTGTTCACGGAAATGGCCCTGAAATTCTGGGCGGCCATTCGTTTGTCCTGCTCTATAAACATGTCTGCGATTTTGCCGCCCGCCTGGCCAAATCCAATGAAAAATACCCGCATTAAGTGCCTCCAACCAGCAGGAATCCCATCCCGGTGAGCTCTATTCCCTTACCTAATTCTCTTCCAGATAGTTCAAAAACTTTCTTATGGGCACCGTTCCCCATAAACTATTGGACTTACGATGAGGATTTGCATCCTTGGGGGGGGCCTGACCGGCCTCTCGGCGGCCCTCAGGCTTTCATCCTCCTTCGAGGTGACCCTCCTCGAGAGGGACATGGAACCGGGAGGGTGTCTCTCCTCCTACCGGCTCGACGGGGGCTGGGTGGAGCGGTTCTACCACCATTGCTTCGCCGGGGATGTGCATCTCCTCGCCCTTCTCGGGGAGATCGGCCTCTCGGACCGGCTCGAGTGGCTCAGAGGCACCACGGGGTCCTTTGCAGGGGGAAAGGTCTTCCCCCTGAACACCCCCCTCGAGATCCTGAAGTACCCGTACCTGGGGACCTTCGACAAGGCGAGGCTCGCCCTCTTCACCCTGGGGGCACGCAGGTTGAAGGCCGAGGATCTGGACGGGGTCACGGCGAAGGACTTCGTGACCCGGCGTCTCGGGGAGGGGATCTACCGGGAGTTCTTCCGGCCCCTTCTCAGGAGCAAGTTCGGGGACCGGGAAGGCGAGGTCTCGGCGGGATGGCTCGTCTCCCGGGTCGCCATCCGGTCAAACCGGGGGCTCTCCGGGGAGCGCCTGGGGTACCTCCGGGGAGGCTTCCACCTCCTCGTGGAACGCCTCGCGGAGCTCGCCAGGAAAAGGGGGTGTACCGTCGAGATGGGGACACCGGTGACCCGGATCGAGAGACATCTTGGCGGATGGTCAGTGAATGGGAAACCCTATGACCGGGTTCTCTCCACCATCCCCCCCCAGGAGGTGACGAGGCTCGGGGGTCCCGATCTGCCCGCCATCCCCTACCAGGGGGCCGCCTGCATGACCCTCGGCCTCGACCGGGACGTGACCGGGGGGGTGTACTGGCTCAACATGAACGACCCGGCCCCCTACGGGGCGGTGGTCTCCCACACGAACTTCATTCCCCCCGAGCGATATGGCGGGGAGAGGATCCTGTACCTCGCCTCCTACTTCCAGGGCACCATGGATCCCGCCCTCCCCGGGAGGATGGTGGAGCATTTCTGCGGCCGCTTCGGCGTGCCGCCGGAGGCTATCCGGTGGCACAGGATGGCCGTCGAGCCCTTCGCAGGGCCGGTGTATACCACGGGATACCGGGGGCTCATGCCGGCCTACGAGGAGAAGGGGCTCTTCCTCGCGGGCATGTTCTCCCGGCCCAATTACCCCGAACGCTCCATGGAGGGCTCCATCGTTGCGGGAACCGAGGTCGCGGGGAAGATCGGGGGAGCGGTCGCCCATGGGTGAGATCGAGGTCTCCATGGTCATCCCGGTCTTCAACGACCGGGCGGCCCTCGAGACGGCCATCCCGAGATCCCTCGAGGCCCTCGGGCAGGTTACTTCCGCATTCGAGCTCATCATCGCCGAGGACGGGTCCACCGATGGGACGCCCGGTTTTGTCCGGGAGGTGGCGGCATCAGACCCCCGGGTCCGGCTCCTCCACTCCGACGAACGCCTGGGCAGGGGGCGGGCCCTCAACCGGGCTTTCGGGGAGGCCCGGGGGAAGATCATCGGGTACTATGACGCGGACCTCGCCACCGACCTCCGGCACCTCCCCGATCTCATCGGGGCGATCCGGGCTGGTGCCGACATCGCCACCGGGTCCCGGCTCCTCCCGTCGAGCGACGTGAAGCGGACCGGGGGGCGGGAGCTCGCGAGCCGGGTGTACAACGCTCTCGTCCGGCTCATTCTCGGGAGCAGGCTCCATGACCACCAGTGCGGCTTCAAGGCCTTCAACAGGGATCGGATCCTCGCCCTCATCCCCTCGGTGAGGGCCCCCCACTGGTTCTGGGATACCGAGGTGCTCGTGCGAGGTCAGCGAGCCGGTTACCGGGTCGCGGAGTTCGCCGTTTCCTGGAGAACGGGGAGGACCACGACGGTGCGCCTGAAGGATGTCTTCGAGATGGGGGGGGCGATCCTCTCCCTCTGGTGGCAGCTCCATGGACCGTAGGACGAGCGTCCTCATCGTCTCGGTGATCCTCGCGGCCGGGATCATCGGCATCATGCTCTTCACCGTCCGGGACGACCTCCTCCTCGCGATGGGCCACTGGAACCCCCTCTACCTCGTCCCGGCCATCGTCTTCTCGACGGCCGGGTGGTGGCTCCGGGGGGCACGGTACCGCTCCATCCTCGGGAAGCTCGGGATCCTCGCCGGCCTCGCCTTCTCCACCGCCTGCGTCCTCATCAGCCAGACGGCGAACCTCATCATCCCGGCACGCCTCGGCGACCTCGTCCGGGTCTTCATCCTGAAGCACGAAAACCTCACGGGGTATGCCACCGGGATCTCCTCCATCGTCATCGAGCGGTTCTTCGATATCCTCACCGTGGCCGTCCTCGGCCTCCTCGCCCTCCCCTTCGTCCCGGGCATCCCCCCGTGGGTTTACTGGGTCATCGTCGTCCCCCTCGCCCTCTGCGGCGTCTTTGTCGTCCTCCTCCTCGCCCTCGGGAAGCTCCATGCCGAGCACCGGATCCTCGCCATCCTCC
>DATGDI010000146.1:0-4118 GCA_035310965.1 Methanomicrobiales archaeon | reverse complement strand
ATCCCCGAGCCCTCGAAGGCCGGGCCGGAGGCACAGGAGGTGACGAGGATCCGGTCCCGGTTCCCGAGAGCGATCTCGGTGTTCGTTCCGATATCGATCGCCATATTCACCTCTTCCCTCTCGTGCATCCCGGTGGCGAGGATGAGGGCGAGGGTATCGGCCCCCACGAAGTGGCCGATGAGGGGAAGGGCATAGACATTCCCCCCGGGATGGATGGCTATCCCGAGTCCCGACGCGCCGGTATTCACCGCGGATGTGGTCAGGGGTTCGAAGGGAAAGACCCCCAGCCTCTCGACCGGCCGGCCGAGGAAGAGATCCCGCATCACGCTGTTCCCTGAAACGGTCATCTCGTAGATATGGTCCGGTCGTACCGCACCGCAGGCGAGGAGGTTGTTGACTGCCCCGACGACTGCGGCCTGGAGGTGCCGTGCCCCTCCGGGGGTTCCCGTGGCATACCGGATGCGGTCGATGACATTGTCCCCGAACCGGATCTGGGGGTTCAGGACCGATGCGGAGTACCGGTCGGGGTTCTCCCCGTCCTCCAGGTCCAGCCAGCGGATGGCGAGCGTGGTGGTCCCCACGTCAAGGGCGACGCCATAGATCTCCCCATCGTAGGGACCGATGACCTTCCCGTTCCGGGTGACCGCCGGGACACCACCGTCTGCCGAGGGCCCCACGAGGGGAGAAAAGGGCACGGCCGGGCGAAGGCCCCTTTCGACGATGGAGTACCGGGGATAGCGGGGAAGCTCCACCGTAAGGATCCCGTCCGTCCTCTCCACAACCGCCTGACAGGCGAGCCGCTGGAGAGGGTCCGCGAGCATTGAGTCCTCGATGGCCGTCCTCGGGGAGAGCAACCCGCTCCCGTCGACGTCTACTGCGCAGGCCCGGCACTCTCCCCTGCCCCCGCAGTGGGCGGTCACCGGCACCGCCAGTTCCTGGAGGTGGGAGAGGATGGTCTTCCCTGCCTCGAGCGGCCTCCTCCTCCCCCCGGGAAGGATGATCAACTCCCCCATCCGTCCTCCCTCTCCCCGGGTGCAGACCCCCGTGGATACCTTGAATTTATATCCGAGGCTCATCATGGTATGGGAGGACATCATGGTCAAGATAGCGGTCACCGGCAAGGGAGGTGTCGGGAAGACTACCATCGCCGCGGGGCTCGCCCGGATCTTCGGGGCCCGGGGGCACCGGGTCGTGGCCCTCGACATGGACCCCTCGCCGAACCTCGCCTCCTCCCTCTCCTGCGGCCCGGAGGCCGCGAACCTCCTCCCCCTCGTGGAGATGGAGGACCTGGTCCTGGAGAGGACCGGGGCTCCTCCCGAGGGTGCCGGCACGGTCTTCCGGATCAACCCGAAGGTGGATGATATCCCGGAGCGGTTCGGGATCCCCTGCAGGGATGGGGTACGTCTCCTCGTCCTCGGCTCCATCCGCACGGGCGGCGGCGGCTGCTTCTGCCCGGCGAACGCCCTCGCCCGGAGGCTCGTCGACCACCTGACGGGCAGCTCCGATATCCTCATCATGGACATGGAGGCCGGGGTGGAGCACCTGGGGCGGGGGACGACCCGGACTGTGGAGGCACTCCTCGTGGTCACCGAACCGACGGTGAAGTCGGTGGAAGCCGCCGGACAGATTGTGCGACTGGCCCGGGACCTCGGGATCACCCGGATCTATGGTGTGATCAACAAGGTCCGGGACAGAGAGGGGGAGCCCTTCCTCTCCCGGCTCTCGGCCCTCGGGGTTACACCCATCGGGATCCTCCCCTTTGACACCGCCGTCCAGGAGGCGGAGGAAAAGGGGGTGCCCGTCTTCGACCTCCCCGGAGGGGAGGGGATCCAGGCTCAGATCGAAGGGATCGCCACGGCCCTCGAGGAGCGCCTCGGGCCCTTTGGGAACCAGGCCGGGAAGAAGGGGCCCTGAATATGTACCCACACCTTCATCGCCTTGGGATACCCAAGGGTCAGGCATGAAACGATCTCTCGGGGCCCGCACGCTTCTCTACACCCACCCGGTTGTTGTCATCGGGACCTATGACAAGGACGGGAAACCCAATGCCATGACCGCCGCCTGGGCGGGGATCTGCTGTTCAAGCCCGCCCTGCGTCGCGGTCTCCCTCCAGAGGCCGCGCCATACCTTCAGGAACATCGGGGAGACCAGGGCCTTCACGGTCAACATCCCCTCCGAGAAGTACGTCAGGGAGACTGATTTCCTCGGGATGGTCTCGGGGAAGGACACCGACAAGTTCGCCGCCGCAGGTCTCACTCCGGTGAAGTCCGCGAAGGTGAACGCTCCCTGCGTGGATGAGTTCCCCGTGGTCCTCGAGTGCCGCCTGTTGCAGTCCTTCGAGCTTGGCCTCCACACGCAGTTCGTGGGTGAGATCCTCGACGTGAGGGTGGATGAATCGGTCCTCGGCCCCGACGGGATGCCGGAGATGGGGAAGGTCCGTCCCTTTATCTACGATTCGGCGAGGCAGGAGTACCATGCCATCGGAAGACTCATCGGGAAGGCCTTCTCCGCAGGGAAGGAGCTGAAGGGGTAATCCCTGACCGCCGGGGACCGCGCGATGAAGGTCGCGGAATCCGTTCACTCGCTGAAGATCCTTTTCGAGATCCCTGCAGGGGGAGGTGGCCCGGAAGGAGACCGATCCGGCCGCGATCACCCGGGATGTCGTCGAGGCCCTCGAGCTCCCTGACTCGGCCCTGCCGATCCTCTCGAGGACGGTGGCGCGACACCTGAGAGCCATGGAACGGGAAGAGGGCTGATTGCCCGCTCTTATCCCCCCTTTATCTTCTCCAGCTCCTCGATCTTGTTGATGTTCGTGAAGGTCTTCAGATCCGGGTCCATCTGCCTCAGTTCCTCGATCTTCACGAACCTCACCCGCATCGCCTTCACCATCTCCCGGAGGGACCGGTGGCCCGGTTCCTGGAGGTACGCGAGGAGGGCCGATCGCCGGTAGACGGCGTGGAGAGGTTCGAGCATCTCCGGGTTCCACGCGGGGATGACGGCGTCGTAGTCGTCCATGAGGGAGAAGAGGTGCTCGATGACCCGGGCATTGATGCAGGGCATGTCGCAGGCGACCACGAGGACGAGATCCCCCCGCGCCTCGAGGACCCCCGCGTGGAGGCCCCCGGTGGGGCCGATCCCCCGGCGGACATCGGAGACGCACCTCACCCCGGCGAGGTGGCTGAACCGTTCGCACTGGGCCGGGTCCCGCGCGGCAAGGACGATCTCGTCCACCACGCTCCCGAGGGCCCCGAGGATGTGCTCGATGAAGGTCCTCCCCTCGTAGGAGAAGAAGTACTTCTCCCGGCCCCCGGCCCGTCTCGCCTCTCCCCCGACGAGGACGATGGCCGATCTCATCGCCGTGTCCCGCTCCGTCCCAAACGGGCTGAGCGCTCCATGGCGAGCAGGTCCCGCTTGATCTCGAGAGGCGGCGTGAAGCCCCCCAGACCGTTCTTCGAAACGATCCGGTGGCAGGGGATAACGAGGGGGGTGGGATTCCGGGCCATGACCTGGCCGACGGCCCGGGGCGAGGTCCCCACCCTCCGGGCGATCTCCCCGTAGGTCGCCACCTCGCCGTAGCCGACCCTCCTCACTGCCCGGGAGACAGCCGCGCTCATCCCGTCGCCCTCCTCCGCGGGTGACCGGAGGTCCGCGAGATCCACCTCCTTCCCCCGGAGGTACCGGCGGAGGAGGGGATGAACCGGTCCCGCGGGCCCCGTCCTCCCGAAGTGGACCCGGTAGACCTGATCTTCCTGCCAGCTCACGGTCACCACCCAGAGACCGAAGGGCTCGGAGCCCGTGATTACCGCCATTCCTTCACCAGCTGCCCGAATCCTTCCCGGGTCGTCTCCACCATTTCCTCCCTGATCCAGGCGGGAAGAGCCCCCCGGATCTGTGGCTCCAGGAATCTCTGCTCGCAAAGGACAAGAAATCCTCTCTCCTCCGGGGACCTGATGACTCTTCCCAGGGCCTGGAGCGCGCGGTTCATGGCCGGGAGGGTGTAGGAGAGAAACTCTCCCTCCTCCCCGAACTTCCTCCGGAAGTAGTCGATGATCATGGCCCGTACCCGGGTGTACGGCGCGAGGGGTAGCCCGACCACCATTGCACCCGTCAGGAGCTCT
>DATGDI010000145.1:0-6829 GCA_035310965.1 Methanomicrobiales archaeon | reverse complement strand
TGGAGATACACTCTGTGACTGATTTTCTTGCTGAGCTGCACCGGGTGATGTCAGTATTGGTTTGCCACATTCAGGGCAGAATTTCATATTTTCATTGGTAAGTTTCGTTCCGCATTCAGAACAGAACTTTGGCATGATAGTAAGCATCGTCTGTCGGGAGAAAAATGTTTTTGTCACCGACAAAGACGGAGGTTAACGAACCCCTTGTAACGGAATCTTGTTGAGGGGTTGCAGTCTTAGTTCGCTGAAAATTTATTACTTTTTAGACTTTCCGCCTCTTGAGATCCTCGATCCCGACCTCCGGGTGCCGGTATCGCCCCCGGTTTTCGGTTTCCGGCCCTGCCTGGATCGCACCGGTCGGGCAGTGCTGGATGCAGGCCAGGCACTGCTCGCAGTGGTGGAGCCAGACGGGGCGGCCGGCCTCCAGCCGGATGTTCTCCACGGGGCAGACCGCCTCGCAGATCCCGCAGTTGGTACACCGGTCGTCGACGGTGAACTTCCGGTCAGCCTCGCCCACCCCGGCGATGAACCGGGGATACATGAGGCCGTTGACGACGAAGGCAAAGAAGGACCAGGGAAGCCTGACCTTCCGACCCTTTTTCACCGCCTCTGCGATCTCCTCCACTTGACGGTCGGCCTCCTTCAGGAGCTCCTTCTGCTTTTTCCCGGACGGGGGCTCGTACATGAGGACGTAATTCCCGGGCATCCTCACGGTGAAACCGGCGTCGAGACCTTTCCCGCCCGGGCCCCTCTTCAGGATGCTGTCCAGCTGCCGCAGCGCCGCGGACCCTCCCGAGCCGCCCATGGTGGCCACCGCAAAGACGTAATTCACCTTGACGAGGTCGAGCCGGGCTGAAAAGACTGCGACGAGGGATGGGAGCCCGAAGAAGTACACGGGAGTGATGATCCCGACCCGTTCCGCGGCCGGGGTGATGGGAGCGGGAAGCCCGGCCAGGGACGCGATGGGCACGACCTCGGTGTCCCCGAGCCTTCGGGCGAGGCCCTCTGCGACGGCGAGGGAGTTGCCCGTGCCTGTGAAATAGTAGAGGATGGTCTTCATGGAGAACCTTGGATGGCGTTTGTGAGGCATCGGGGAAAAGGGTGGCGATCCCATCCGGGGATGGGATGGCACCCTCCAAAAATTGTCACCCGGAATTAGCTATTAATACGACCTCCTTCAACGGGGAGCTGGTGACAGGAATGCCCTTCCCCTACAAGGCCACCAAGGACCTGCCCGAGGCGGTGAGAAACGCCCTGCCTGACCATGCCCAGGATATCTTCCTGAAGGCGGCGAATGCGGCATGGGAGAAGTACAGGGATCCGAAGGACCGCCGGGATCCAAAAGAATCCCGCGATGAAGTTGCCTACAAGATCGCCTGGGCGGCTGTCGAACGAGTGTATGAGAAGGACCCGGTGACGAAGACCTGGAGAAAGAGGCCGTGAAAGGGATCTTCCGGAGGATTCTATCCGGGGGAAAACCTGATCCCCTGGTGCGGAGGGTAAGGGAAGCCCCGACATCCCGCGGGATTACATCACGTCGAAAAACTATATAGTTACCTCAGGGATTGCTCCTTGTGAGATCCTGTGACAACCATCGCTGAACAGTACATGAATGAAATGAACAAGCAGTTTTCCTGTTTTGCCACCTGGGAACCGGGGACTCCGCTGAAGATCGGGGATATCGGCGAGCTGCACCACAATGAATTCACCTACGTGTCCAGCCTGAAGGAGAAGGGGATGGATTTCAATGTCCGGGTGGATGATTCCGCGGGCGATTTAAAGTATGCATCCGGCCGTTCGGTAAAGATTTCCACCAAGGCGAGCGGACAGGTGGCTCTCCCCCAGTTCAACCTCGACGTGGGGGATGCGGGGATCGTGGTGCAGTTCTCGGCGGAAAAGGCCGTCGTTTTCGAGGCATCCGGAGTTGAACACCGGATGATCACCCAGGTGGATCAGCTCGATCGGTACATCGAGAGGGAGAAGGAGGCAGATCGATGGCAGGATGAATGGGTTATCATCAGCGATCTGATGGTCGCGAAATCTGCAACGGTCCTGATCTCCCAGGGAAGGGACGCGAACATCGCCCTGAGAGCAAAGGCGAACGTC
This sequence comes from Methanomicrobiales archaeon, assembly GCA_035310965.1. GTDB lineage: Archaea > Halobacteriota > Methanomicrobia > Methanomicrobiales > JACTUA01 > JACTUA01. The sequence continues at coordinate 4,723 of DATGDI010000145.1, read as the reverse complement.
CCGAATTTATCCCTTTCAAATGTCGAGGCGCAGTTTGAGACGGCGGTGAAGAATCAGATGAACACCACCATCGTCTGCCAGGCCGGGCTTACCCCGCTCTTCAAGGTCAGGGGGATTGTCAGGAAATTCGGGGGACTGGGGGGAACAAAGGCAGGAGCGATCCGGGACGGCCCTGTATTTATCAAGAAAGAGGTACACGCTTCGGCCGCACACCGGATATCAAACGCGGGGGAGATTCCGTTCTCACCTTTCAGGTTACGATAGCCCCCGTTCCCTGAAGAACCGGACTCTTCGAAGGCTACATAGGAGGACATGAGACAGGGCCGGAGGTGCTGGCATTCCTGTATCGTCAGATCCACGCGACGAGGACTGAATGGCGTTGAAACCCTCCATTGAAGGAAGAGTTTCCGGTCTTCGATGGACACTTCGCCACGGGAATCAGGTTCTTCCCTGCAGGGGGTAAAAGAAGGAGGCGAGAATTCTTTAGAACGGGATGAAGATGGAGATGATCATCACGAGGATCCCGAAGACCGTGAGGAAGACCCCGACCTGCATCGACGGGTTCTGGATCTTCATGATCTCCCTGATGATCTCGTCCAGCTCCCCGAGGGGTATCGGCGAGGTGGTGATCCCCGCCCTCTTTTCGAGCCTCCTCGCAACCTCCTCGGCAATCCTTTTCGCCCGCTCCTCGGTGTTTTTCATCCGGTCGTACACGCTGTAGAGGCAGAGGGCGACCCCGATCACGATCATGAGGACCGAGATCCCGAACCCGGCGAGCTGACCTGTGGCCATTGTCACGACACCCCGTTTCAACCCTATGAAGGGGCCGCTATTTGATTCTCTCGGATCAGCTCCGGAATGCCCTCGCACAGTCCTGGATCGCCCCGGCCATGGTCGGGAACACGTGGAAGGTTTCGACGAGATCGCCCGTCGTAAGCCCGAACTTCACGGCGAGGACCCCCTCCTCGATGATCTCGGCGGCGAGGGGTGCGCAGACGTGCACCCCGAGGACCTTTCCGCTTCCCTCCCCGGCAACCATCTTCACGAGGCCGCGGGTGTCGTGTGTCATCACGGCCCGCGAGATCCCCTCGAGGGAGACCGACCGGCATTTCACGGCGATCCCCTTTGCCCGGGCCTGCGCCTCGGTAAGCCCGACGCTCGCCACCTGCGGGGTGGTGAAGATGGCGTGGGGGAGGGAGGCACGATCGATCCTCCTCCCCTTGCCGGTCATCGCGTTCTCCGCCGCGATGGCCCCCCCGACCCCGGCCCAGGGCTCGAGCATCGGCTCGCCGGTCACGTCCCCCGCGGCCCAGATGTGGGGGACGGAGGTCTGCATGGTATCGTCGACGATAATGGCACCCCTCGCGTCAACCTTCACGCCGCAGGCCGCGAGATCGAGTTCCCGGGTGTTGGGAGTCCGGCCGGTGGCAAAGAGGATGCGGGCGGAGGAGAATTTCTCCGCCTCTCCCTTTACCCGGGCGCTGACGCCGATCCCCTCGCCCTCCTTTCGCACCCGCAGGAGCTCCGCACCGGTGCGGATATCGATCCCCTCGCCCTTCAGGGCGTCCTCCATGACCGAGGAGATCTCCGGCTCCTCCTCGGGGATGATCCGCGGGCTCCTCTGGAGGAGGGTGACCCTCGATCCGAAGTGGGCGAAGATCTGGGCGAACTCGAGGCCGAGGGACCGTCCCCCGACGACAATAAGGGATTCGGGGACCTCCGCGAGGTCCAGGGCCCCGGTGCTCGTGAGGGAGGGGACCGAGGAGGCTCCCTCGACGGCCGGCAGGGAGGGCGAGGAACCGGTGGCGATGACAAACCGGCGGGCCTCCAGCCTGCGCCCCCCCACCTCCACCTCGCGGGGGGAAAGGAACCTCGCGGTGCCCTCCACGAGCTCCGCCCCGATCTCCCCGAAGAGCCGGTGGGCCTTCCGGTCCCGCAGGCCCAGGATCAGGTCCCGCTTCTCCCGGATCACCTCCTTCGGATCGAGCCGGGTCACGACCCCGAGGCCGGCGTGCCCGAAATTCCGGTAGTAGGCGAGGTCCCCGATGGAGAGGAGGAGCTTGCTCGGGATGCACCCGGTGTTCACGCAGGTCCCCCAGAGGGGGCCTCTCTCCACCATCGCGATGCGTTCTGCACCGAGGCGGTGCGCCCGGGTCGCGGCGGATGTGCCTGCGGCGCCCGTGCCGATGATGATCAGGTCATAAGCGGGTGGCATCGGTTCCTCCCTGGGTGAAGAGAGGGCTCAGCTGCCCGCCAGGCAGGAGGCCCTTCCTCGCCTCCTCGATCCAGGTCTTCATGGTCCGGTAGTGACCCTCGCAGAGGAAATTCCCTCCCTGGGCATCCTCCCAGGCGATGGGTTCGGGGCAGCCGCGGAAGATGCAGTGCCCCTCCTTCGGGGCGGTGATCCTCCGGTACCGGTCGATGTCGGGGATGGAGGTGATGACCGTGTACCTCCCGATAAGGGCCTTGAGGTGTTCGAGGGGGTTTTCGGGCATGATCAGTACCCCAGGGATTCGCCGACGAGGATCAGGGTGACCCTCCCCTCGGCCTTCTCGTTCGCGAGGATGACGCACTTCCCGATCATGCTCGGGGTCCCGTATACCCGGAGGGCCCGGGCGTTCTCAAGGGGGAAGGCATACTCCCGGACCCGGCGGAGGGCGTCCTCGAGGGTGGGGACGATCTTGTTGATCCCGGCAACGAGGATCAGGTGCCCGGCGGCAAAGGGCCAGGCGCCGACCCGGCTCCCGCTCGCATCGCAGGCGAGGATCTCCCCCGTCTGAGTGATGGCATTCGCCCCCGAGACGAAGTATTCGGCGGCCACCGACCTCCGGCGCAGCTCCGCCCTCTTGCGGTCGTCGTTCTCGGCGGTGATCCGGTCATGGAGATCGATCCATCCCGTCTTTCCCGACCGGAGGAGGCTTTCGTACCCGATCTCGATGAGCGTCGTGGAGGAGCCGTTCATGACCTCCGAACCCCGGGGGATGAGCCCCACGAGAGCGTCCAGGGCCTCCCGCCCGTCCCTGGCGCGGATCACCCGGATCCCCCTCTTCCCGATGGCGGTCACGGCCCCGGCCACCTCCTCCTCGGAGGGGGTGCGGTTCCACCTCGCGGGGTCGACCCGCGCCTCGCCGAAGAGGTTCACCGCGCTGTACTGGGTCGGTCCTGCCATGGCATCACCGGCATAAACTCCGCTCATCCCCCTATAAAAACCTGCGGGGAGCACCGCTCACCCACACCTTCATCATCTTCCGGCCGCCATATTGCGGAAGGAGAGGGAACGCGATATATGCTCTCTGAGAGACAGAAGCAGTCCTATCACCGGGTTTTCCGGAAGACCTGCCCGGTCTGCGGGGCCGAGTTCGAGACCTTCAACGCGAAGCTGAAGTACGACTCCCACATCTGCAGCCGCAGGGCCAAGAAGGGAAAGCAGCTCTGATCCGGCCCGGCTCAGGGCGACCCGATCTCAACCTTTTTCTGGGTTCGAGCCCTGAGTGTGGATACCGGTGATGGCGATTCCCGAGACCGAGCCCGGCTGCCCTTTCTGCAACCCCGACGAAAAGGAGGTCCTCCTCAGGAACGAACTCGCGTACGCGAGGACCGACCGCTTCCCCGTGTCCCGGGGGCACATGCTCGTCATCCCCTTCCGGCATGTCGTGTCCTTTTTCGATACGACCCCGGAGGAGCGCTCCGCCATCCTCGACCTCGTCATCAGGGTAAGGGGCGTCGTGGAGGAACGGCACCACCCGGACGGGTACAACATCGGTGTGAACGTCGGGAGATACGCGGGCCAGGCGGTGATGCACGTCCATTTCCACGTCATCCCCCGGTATAAGGGCGACGCGAAGGGCCATCATGGCGGTATCAGGTGGGTCATTCCCCGGGGACCGCCTCCCGCGGAGAAGAACTGGTTCGGGTGAGGACTCGTGATCGGGTTTCTCCGGATGAGGAAGAGGAAGGGTTCTTAGGTACATTCTCGTCGTCGTAGTGCTCTTGGGGGGCTACCGCCCCCCGGCGCGGCCATCCCCCTTCGGATCCGGGATCTCCTGATCCGACGGTTATACGGTGATAGGCTCTATCCTCACGCGGGGGACGCCGCAGCGGCGGGGGTGAGGGCGAAGCCCGAATTCCCCAGGAGCGTCCGGCAATGCTTAATTCCGTACCAGGAGAGAAGCCCCATCTATCTCCTCACCGGGCCGGCACCTCGTAGGCCTCCCCCGGCGAGAGGATGACGACCGAGAGGTCGGTGGTCCGCTCGATGGCGTGCTTGAAGGAGAGGGGATCCTGGAGGATGGCCGGCCAGGTGCTGTAGTGCATCGGGATGACCGTCTTTGCCCCCACATAGTTCGCCGCCATCATCGCCTCCCGGGGTCCCATGGTGAACTTCCCCCCTATAGGGAGGAGGGCGATGTCGGGTGCGTAGAGCTCCCCGATGAGCTTCATGTCCGAGAAGAGTGCGGTGTCGCCGGCGTGATAAACCCGCACCCCGTCCATCCCGATGACGAACCCGCAGGGACAGCCGCCGTAAAACCCCGGGCCCCCGGCCTCGAGCCCGGAGGAGTGGATGGCCTGCGTCATGGTGAACTCCACCCCGTCCACCGTGATGGTCCCGCCGATGTTCATCGTCTCTACGGGTAGACCCTTTGACCTGAGGAACTTCCCGATCTCCGAGATGGCGACCGTTTTTCTCCCGAGCCGGATCACCTCGCCGAGGTGATCGTCATGG
>DATGDI010000144.1:0-2632 GCA_035310965.1 Methanomicrobiales archaeon | reverse complement strand
GGTCCCAGTAAAAGGTCTGCCGGAGCCCCTCGTCCACCTGCCCGTCGCAGTCGTTGTCCTTCCCGTCGCAGACCTCGGTGCCAAGGGGATTGATGGCCGGGTTGGTATCATCGCAGTCCTTCCTGTCGTCTACGTATCCGGTGGGAGCCGAGCAGGCAAGGGTCGCAGGCAACGCGCCGAACCCATCACCGTCCTGGTCCCTGAAGTAGACATGCCTGTTCTCCTCCCTGCCGTCGCAGTTCGTATCCCTCCCATCGCAGGGATCCGGTGCAGCGGGGTTCACCCCGGCGTCGTTGTCATTGCAGTCCCCCGAGTTTGCCACGTAGCCGGCGGGCGCGATGCAGGCCAGGATGGTGGCTGTCCCGCCATAGCCGTCGCCGTCCCCGTCCCGGTAGAAGGTCTGGGTCACGCCCTCATCGACCTGCCCGTCGCAGTCGTTGTCCTTCCCGTCGCAGACCTCCGTGGCGCCCGGGTGGATGGTGGCATCGTTGTCGTTGCAGTCCCCTCCCTCCGGGGTGTAGCCGTCCCCGTCGGAATCACAGACCTCGTCGATTCGTCCGTCGCAGTTGTTGTCGATCCCGTCGCAGACCTCCGTGGCGCCCGGATGGATGGCCGGATCCGTGTCGTCGCAGTCCAGGCCGCGGTAATACCCGTCGCCGTCGTTATCGACGAGCTTGTCCCGCACGGGCCAGACGAACCCGCCGTCCCAGGTCGTGCCAAAGGTCGAGGCATACGCGAAGGTCACGTAAATCCTGCACTCCTGGGAGCTGCCTGAAATCCGGCACATGGTGGTGTTGTAGAGGATCACCCCGGACTGGTATCCCGCACCTGCGCTCTCGCTGGTGTAGTAATAATACCAGTGTTTACCCGGCTCGGTCAGGTACTTCCCCAGGTAGAGCAGGTCGGCGAAGGCATCACCGGGTTTCCAGCGATATGTACCTGCGGCATTGCCAAGGCAGAGAGTATCGGGGGTCCCGTAATAGAACTGGTCACCCAGCTGCTCGTCCAGGCAGTACCCGTGCCTGAACAGGTTCTGGATTTCTCCAATAGTGGAAACCCTCCAGTTACCCGGCCCGGAACCGTCGGAGAGCCCGCACTGCCCGTCCCCCAGCAGGCTTACCCGCTCGGTCAGGGATGGAACAGTATCCCATGTACCTCCCCTGACGTAACGCCCGGGTCCCAGGCACATGCCATTGCTCAGCCAGGAGAGCCCGGTCTCGGTGTCCAAGACCGCCCCACCGGAAGCGACGAACCGGGCACTGCAGTCGTCCTTCCCATCGCAGTCCTGGTCGATGCCGTCGCAGAGGGTGGTGCCGGTTTCAACAACCCCGGGGTTGATGTTCGGATTCGAATCATTACAGTCTCCTGCGCACTCCGTCCACCCGTCCCTGTCGGCATCCGTGAGGCCATCATCGGCGGCGCCGTTGCAGTTCTGGTCTATACCGTCACAGGGGATCTCGGTCGCCCCGGGGTGGACACCCGCATCTGCGTCGTTGCAGTCCCTGGAGTTTGCGACATGGCCCTGCGGGGCCGTGCAGGCCGTGGTTGTGACTGTTCCCCCATAGCCATCGCCGTCGGCATCCTGGTAGAAGGTCAGGAGGAGACCCTCGTCCACCTGCCCGTCGCAGTTATTGTCTTTCCCGTCGCAGATCTCGGTCGCGCCCGGGTGGGTGAACAGGTCCGTGTCATCGCAGTCTGTGGAGTCTGCGATGTAACCGGGAAGGGTTGCCGAACAGGTCTCGAGGGCCATGGTTCCACCGAAGCCGTCGGCGTCGGCGTCCCGGTACAGGGTCAGGAGGGCGAGGTCTTCGTCGATCAGGCCGTCGCAGTCATTATCAAGCCCGTCGCAGACCTCGGTCACGGCAGGACTGACCGCCGCACTGGCATCGTCGCAGTCACCGGGGACATCCACGTACCCTGCCGGGGCCGAACAGGCCCGGACCGTTTCCGCGCCCCCGAAGCCGTCGCCGTCGGCATCGCGGAAGAAGGTGGACAGGAGGAACTCGTCGATCTCACCATCGCAGTTGTTGTCCTTCCCGTCGCAGACCTCCTCTGCACCCGGATGGATTCCCGGGTCCGCATCATCACAGTCACCTGGGACGTCCACGTACCCGGCCGGGGCCGAGCAGGCCTGGACCGTTTCCGCACCCCCGAAGCCGCCTCCGTCGGCATCCCGGTAGAAGGTCACCAGGGGAAGATCCTCATCCACCTGCCCATCGCAGTCGTTATCCTTCCCGTCGCAGATCTCCGTGGTTCCGGGAGATCTCGCGGGGTCTCTATCATCGCAGTCCCCGGTCCCGGCCGAAGCCCCCGAGGGGAGGGAGCAGGCAAGGATGGTACCGGTCCCGCCGAGCCCGTCCCCGTCCTCGTCCCGGTAAAAGGCGGTCTCTACTCCCTCGTCGGTTTCCCCGTCGCAGTCGTTGTCCTTCCCATCGCAGACCTCGGGCGCGCCGGGGTAGGTCAGGGGATCGGCATCGTCGCAGTCGTTCCCGCACCCGCTGTACCAGCCCGGGAACCCGTCCCCGTCCCTGTCGAAACCCTCGTCCACCTGGCCGTCGCAATCATTGTCCTTCTGGTCGCACGTCTCGGGAAACCCGGGATAGACCTCGGGGTCGTTGTCGTCGCAGTCCCC
>DATGDI010000143.1:0-5356 GCA_035310965.1 Methanomicrobiales archaeon | reverse complement strand
AGCTACAACATCACCTTCATCGATGCTGCACTCCCGCAGAACAACGCTGTGGCGCCTACCGTGGGTCTCACAACTGCCTTCAACGGGTGTTCAAGCGGCCAGGACCACGTTGTCGTTACTGCTGCGTTTACCGACGGATCTCAGCAGGTCGTGCTGGACACCTACGTCTGATCAAAGCACGTCTGATCAAGACAGGCTGGATCAGGTGAAATTATGTTCAGAAAGAAGAGAGATGAGGCGGTATCACCAGTAATCGGCGTCATCCTCATGGTCGCCATCACGGTGATCCTTGCCGCGGTCATTGCCGCCTTCGTATTCGGCATGGCGAGCGGCGTTTCAAAGACGAAGTCGGTGGCGGCGACCGCCCGGCAGAGTAATGCATCAGCCTGCGTCGTCACATGGCAGGGTGGTCAGGACAACGCACTGGTGTCGAGCTACAACATCACCTTCATCGATGCTGCACTCCCGCAGAACAACGCTGTGGCGCCTACCGTGGGTCTCACAACCGCCTTCAACGGGTGTTCAAGCGGCCAGGACCACGTTGTCGTTACTGCTGCGTTTACCGACGGATCTCAGCAGGTCGTTCTGGACACCTACGTCTGATCAAAGCACGTCCGATCAAGACATGCTGGATCAGGTGAAATTATGTTCAGAAAGAAGAGAGAAGAGGCGGTATCACCGGTAATCGGCGTCATCCTCATGGTCGCCATCACGGTGATCCTCGCCGCGGTCATCGCCGCATTTGTCTTTGGTATGGCCGGGGGCGTTTCAAAGACGAAGTCAGTGGCAGCGACCGCTAGGCAGTCAAATGCAACGGCCTGCATCGTCACGTGGCAGGGTGGCCAGGATAATCAAGCCGTGAAGTCTTATAACGTCACCATTGGCGACGCTACGACGCCTCAGGGGAACGCCATATCAAACACCGTGGGGTACTCAAGCGTTTACAACGTTTGCAGTTCAGCCCAGGATCACGTCGTTGTCGTTGCAGCCTTCAACGATGGAACGTCGCAGGTTGTCCTGGACACCTACGTCTAATCTCACCTTTTTTTCCCATCGAAACGGATCCAGTATAAGAAAATTCTTTGTATTCGTTGAGATCGTGTTTTCCCGAGGGCATTTCGGATTACATAGGATTTCCGCCTGACGATAAGGCTTTAGGTCTTTCCAGGTACCTCTCCAGCATCTCCAGCGCCTCGATCTCCCTCGGTCCGCCACACCTGCGGATGATGCTCCGGTGGTGATCGATGAGTTCACGGAGTTTCGGGTCCTTATTCCAAAGAAGGCGGGTCCCGTGCACTGCCGCCTCGATCACGCTGTTGTAGCCCCGGTTCACGGGATGGACTACCGGCGTGACGACGACCTCCTTCATCGGACTGAGGATCGCCGTCATCGACTCCCGTGCACGGTGCTCGATGGCGGCATCGAAGGCGATCCAGGCCTCGACGTCGGGGAGCCGGTGAACAAGGAAGTCCTCGACGGTCTCTTCTACGAAGGCTGACGGGGGGAGATCGGAAAACGCGGTGCGGACCCAGAGAACCGGGTCGTGGACGATGTTCGCAACGACCCATCCCCAACGCTCGATGTTCATCGCCGTGTGGCTTCCCCGGAAGAGCACCATCCGGTATTCCCCGTCCCGGAAGATGATCCCCATGGGGGCGGCGTTATTCCAGGTGGTCGCGATGACCTCGTTTATGCCTTCCCGGAGCAGTCCCATGATCAGGCCCCCCTCGTGGGAATCATCCCGCCTCTCTCTTCGGGGAACAGTCCCATTCCCAACCCTCCCCGAGGGCGATGTAGATCCCTGCGATGAGGATGTCGGCGGTGGAGCCCGGGTTGATGCCCCGGGCGATGCAGTCGGCGTCGAACACCTCGAGATTCTCCCTCCCGGCGAGGACCTCGCCCGCCCGTCTCCTCACCTCTCCTGCGACGGTTTCCCCGTGCTCTTTCACGATGAAGGTGTCGGTCTCGGTGGAGAGGAGCCCAAGGAAGGTATCGACGAGGCCCTGCCGGCCGCAGCCGGACCGGTGGAGGAGGTCCGCGGCCTTCCTCGTGAGGGGGAACCCGGTCACCCACTCCCGGGCGACCATGTCGTGCTCCATCGAGTGGATCATGATGTCAAGGAGGGTGAGCCCCTTCTCCCGGATGGTGTCGAGGGCATGGGGGTCCGTGATATCCAGGGGGTCTCCCGGGAGTACCCGCACCTTCGTCTCGGAGAAGGCCCGGTAGAACTCGAGGGAGTCCTCCACCGTGGTGCCCCTGACAGCTTCCATCGCCCCCGGGATGTCGACCCCCCGGAGGAGGGGGACGAGAAGGATGAAGGCCCCGAAGTGGGTGTTACCCCCGGAGTGGGAGGTGGTGAGCCGCACCGCCTGGCGGAGAATCTCCCCGATCCCTCCGCCGCACCCCGCTGCCCTCTCGAGGGCCGGGCGGGCGAGGATGGAGGAGGCGAGGAAGTGCTCGAGCCGGGTGCCCTCGTAGTCGTGGCACCGGTCCACGTTCCCCGGCTTCGGGTACGCGGTAACCTCGAGCATCATGGCCATCTGGGCCCGCTCAACCGGCGTCATAGCCTGGCCCGCGACGGAAAGACCCGGGCCATGATGGCCCGGGAGAGCTCCCGCTTCCACTGCATGTACTCCTTCTTCGACATCCCCATCTGCTCGAGGGTGGCGTCCCGGAGGAGGCAGGGGGAGCTCGCCTTGCAGCACCAGGCGAGGGAGCCGAAGCAGGTGTACTGCCCGTCCTGGAGCGGGGTTCCCCGGACCGCCTCCTTCTTGAAATCCACGTACTCATCCCGGGAGAGGCCCACCTTCGAGAGCGTCGGCTGGAGGGGGCAGTCCTTCACCGGGAGGCAGCAGAAGGTGAGGGCCCGGACATCCCCGCCCCGGCAGAGCTGCTTGGGTGCGTTGTACCAGCCGAACTCGTTCGCATACCGGGTAATGGCGGCATCAAGGCCCGCAAGGGTCTGGCTATCCGAGTGGCGGGCGAGGGAAATGAGATCCGCCCCGTGGGAGAACATCTCCATGACCCGGTCGAAGGACTGCATGGAGTTGTTCGCGATGATCAGGATGGGGGAGGCGTTCCGGATCTGCCGGACCTTGGCATAGCCCGCGTCCATGAGATCCACGTGCAGGATATCGGCACCCTCCTCCCACAACGTTCGGGCAAGCTTCGGGTCGCTCTCGGCCACGCCGGCCCGGATCTTCACCGACACGAGGACCCCCTCGGATTTGAGGGCCGAGACCATCCCGATGAGGCGGTCCGGGTGACGGAGGAGGAACTCCCCGGATCCCGCCTCGATCATGGGCTCCTGCCGGCAATGGGCGTCGATCTCGTAGATCAGCCGGTCCCCGACGGCCCTCGCAACCCCGGAGAGGGCCTCCGGGGTGGCCGCCCGGAGGTTCACCCCGCCAACGACGGGAATCCCGGCAAGGAGGTCCGCCTGCCGCCCGATCTCGGCCACCGGGTCGCCGGGGAGGAACTCGCACCTCCCGGCCTCTGCCATCCTCCGGCTCGCGGCGATGGTCGGCGTGTCGATGGAGTATCCGCCGATGAATCCCATCCCGACATGCCCGGCCCGGGCCGCGATGTAGGCGGCATCGACGGTACCGGCCATGGACGCGATGGCGATGGGGGTCTTCACCCTGTGCCCGTCCACGGAGAGGTCGAACGGGTCAGCCGGGGGTGACATGGATTCTAACCTGTTTCCCTCTGGAGCCTTTAGGCTTATCTATCCAGCTCACGGAGCACATAGCCCTCCGGCGTGCGTTCCAGGGCGATGAAGGACCGGAAGTCGTCGATTCCGATGCCCGGGGCCCCTGCGTAGAACCCGACCAGGGCCTCCCACGGGATGAGGTAGGCCTCCCGGGTCCTCCCCGAGCCGAAGCGGAACTCGATGGCCAGGTAGCCCCGCCGGCCCGTCCGGGCAAGGAAGCCGCTGATGGCATCGATCTGGTGCACATGGTTCCGGTCGGTGTGGAAGTGCTGGGAGAAGTAGAGCTTCTTCCCCCGGATGGACTTGCACTCGATGGCGCAGTAGTACCGGGGGTCCAGGGAGTCCACGAGGACGTCGACGTACTGGGTGGAGAACTTGGACTGCTTGAGCCGGTAGGCGAAACCCTGCCTCTTCTCTGCCTTGAAGAACCGGTTCAGGCAGGAGACCATCTCCCGCTCAAAGTCGCTCAAATTCCCCCTTCCTGTCCGATCATCCTTCGATCCAGCCCCCGGTCACGGATCAATCCCTGTTACAGTATGGGGGGTGGTCTCACATAGGATTATCCCATCCTATTCCTGAACCGACGTTTCCCTCATGTCATGGGTGGCAGACGGGAAACGGCCGGCATTTCCCGAAGCGATTGTTCCCCCACAGTCCGGAACATCGGGAGGGAAGGGGCGACCTTCCCGAAGCGATTGTTCCCCCACGGTCCGGAACATCGGGAGGGAACCGGCCAGCATTTCCCGAGGAGACCATCCCCGCCCTTTTCGGGACGACGGCGGGGAATATGCAGGGTTTTCCTCGTTCCACATCGATAATCATTTTACCCATGCGGGTATACAGGTTACCTCATGAGCAAAAAGGGCCTTCTTCTGGTGGGCCACGGGAGCTCGCTTCCCTACAACAAGCAGCTCGTCGAGGACACCGCGCGGATGGTGTCACGGCGGGATCCGGGCTACCTCGTGAAGTGCGCCTTCATGAACCTGAACACGCCCACCATCGGAGAGGCCCTGGAGGAATTCAAGAGGGAGGATGTCGACACCGTGATCGTGGTGCCCCTCTTCCTCGCCCGGGGGGTCCACATCAACAGGGACATCCCCGAGGTGCTCGGCCTGCCCGAGGGCTCGTACCGGGGAAGCCTCCAGAAGAACGGCTCCTCCATCCCCCTCATCTACGCAGATCCCATCGGGAGCGACCCCCTCCTCGCCGAGCTCATGCTCAAGAACGCAGCGCGTGCCCTCAGGGAGCGCCTCTAGACCGTTCCATGGAGATCCTCGTCCTCGATACCATCCACGGCGGAACCGAGCTCGCGGCCGAACTGGAGAGGTCCGGCCACCGGGTCGATACGGTCGACGTCTACCGAGGGGAGCGGGGGATATCACCCGACGATGCCCGGGAACGCCGGTACGATCTCCTGGTCGCGCCCGTCCACCTGGACCCGGATTACCCGCTCCTCTCCGCGGTCCAGGCACCCCGGATCACGCATCACCTCGCCGTCCGGATGCTCCTCTCGGGTAAAGCCCCCCGGCCGATGATCGAGGTGACGGGAGCCCGGGGAAAGACCACCACGGCCCATGCCATCGCCCACGGGATGGGGGGCACGGGGCTCCCACTCCAGAGGGGCCCCATCTCACCTGGACGCTC
>DATGDI010000142.1:0-4531 GCA_035310965.1 Methanomicrobiales archaeon | reverse complement strand
GCGCAGACGCCGGTCCCGGGCCTTCCCAGGTTGCCCGTGAGCATCTGGAGGTTTGCGACCGACTTCACGTTGTCCACGCCGGTGGTGTGCTGGGTGATGCCCATGGAGTAGAGGATGGCGTTCGCCTTGCTCTTCCCGATCCACTCGGCAGCGGTGGCGATGTCCTTCGCCGGGACTCCCGTGATCTTCGCCACATTCTCCAGGGAGTACTCGGGCTTCATGACGACGGCCTTCAGCTTGTCGAAGTCCTTCGTCCGCTTCTCGATGAACTCCTTGTTCTCCCAGCCGTTCTTCAGGATCTGCTGCATGAAGCAGTTGAGGAGCGCGACATCGGTGCCCGAGAAGAAGGGCAGGTGCAGGTCGGCCTGCTTCCCCGTCGCGGTCATGCGCGGGTCGGCATAGATCATCTTCGCCCCCTTTGCCTTGGCCTGCATGACGCGCCGGCCGATCAGGGGGTGCTGCTCAAAGGTGTTACTCCCGATGATGAGGAGGGTCTCGGCCTGGGCGATGTCCGCGATGGACTGGGTCATCGCACCCGAGCCGAAGGTACCGGCGAGCCCCACGACCGTGGAGGCATGGCAGAGCCGTGCGCAGTGGTCCACGTTCGGGGTCTTTAGGACCGCCCGCGCGAACTTCTGCATGAGGTAGTTCTCCTCGTTGGAGACCCTCGCAGAAGAGAGGCATGCCATCTCCTCGGGCTTGTACTTCTTGAAGGCCATCACGATGGTATCATAGGCCTCATCCCAGCTTGCCTCGACGAACTTGTCCCCCTTCTTGATGAGGGGCTTCATGAGCCGGTCCTCGCTGTGAATGAACTCGTAGGCATAGTTCCCCTTGGGGCACAGCTTCCCGTCGTTCACGGGGTTCCGGTGCCAGGGGGAGACTCCCACTGCCTTCCCGTCCTTCACCACGAGGTTGAACCCGCATCCGGTACCGCAGTACGGACACGTCGTTGGAACATACTTGACGTCCATAGAAAACCTCGGACAGGAAAAGGTCAATGCGCGAGCATATAACGATAGTGTTTTTTCCTCAAAAACTGATTATTAGTGGTGGAGGTGGGGCCCGAGATGATAAAGAGTTTCGGTGTATTCACGGAAATATTCAGCCCATTTAATTTACCCGGAAGGCCGAGGTGCGCATGAGGCTTCCCGCCATCCCCCCCATGCTCGGGGACCTCATCCGGACGACCCTCCTCGCCATGGAGGGGGTCTCCTTCACGGAACTCGCCGCATGTCCCACGTGCGGAGGCCCGCTCAGGCACCATGACCGGAAGGAGAAGCGGTTCGCCCGCATGCGGCTCGACGGGGAGGAGAGGGACATCCATGTCCTCGTTGCCCGGTTCCGGTGCGGGTCCTGCGGGGGATTCTGGTATGCCCGGGAACCCTTTTACGAAGGGGTCCGGTTCGGGATTCCCGTCGTGGATCTCGCCCTCACCCTCGCGCGGGATCATCCCTACCATCGCACGGAACGGATCCTCGCCTCCCTCGGCCTTCTCGTGGACCGGGGGACCATCAGGACGTACGCCATCCGGGCGCAGAGGCCGGTCCCTGCCACCGGTCTCCTCGGGATGCCCCTCCCTATCTCCCTCATCCGGCTCTCAAACCTCGTCTCCCGGGGGCCGAAGGGGGCTCCCGTCCCGGGGGCAGAAGTTCTCGCCGCCCTGGGCCTCCCGCCCGCACACCGGGCACCGGAGCACCCTGCGCCTCCCTCCCAGGAACGGGATGAGCGGGATACAGAGGACCAGGAAAAAGGCGGGAACGCCAAGAAGGAAGAGCACCGCAGAAAGGCCGAGTGAGCCGGCGAGGAGGCCCGCGGTCAGGATCCAGGTTCTCGTAAGGCCACCTCCTTCACGGCATAGGCGGGAAGCGCATCTGCAACCGCCCCCATCTCCTTCGCGAGGTCCCTTCCCCCTATCTCCCGGGCGAGGAGGGAGGACCCGATCCCCGCCACCACCACCCCATTCGCACCGCAGTCACGGACCACCCTGTCCGTGGCCTCCCTGATCCGGTCCCGCTGCACCTCCCAGAACTGCCGGGCGATCTCCAGTGCCCCTTCGGGACCGATCTCGTCCAGATCTGCACAGACCACCCTCGCAAGCCTGCGGAGGGCCGCGGCCACATTCTTCTGACCCCGGTCCGGTGTGTCGCAGCTGTACGCCCGGGGGGAAATGTGCCCCAGGACAAGGTGGGCATCCGCGGCGATGGCGAAGTGTTCGGCACAGGTCGGTGTCCTGACCCCCTCCAGCGTCACAGATGGGATCTGGGTGGCGACGGAGGTTCGGAGAAGGCCCGTGTAGAGAAGATAGCCACGCTGGAGCCTGTCGAGGTCGGTGAGACCGAGGAGCCGGGGAAACAGGGGAAGGGGGATGATATCCGTGGTGGTCGACCCGACATCGAGGAGGACGGAGCCAGGGAAGGACATCCGGAGGTAGTCGGCTGCGGCGAGCCAGTTGGCCGCCGCGAGCTGTGGAACCTCTTCCCGATGGAACAGGGCGTCCGTCCCGTAGAAGAATGCCTCCGGGTACACCTTGAGGACGGCCGCCACGATACACCGGATGCCCTCCATCTTCGAAGCGAAGCAGTCGGCGAGCTCACCGCTCATCACGACGGCGGCCCGGGGATCCGGATGGGTATCCCGGTAAGCCCGGAGCAGGTCCGCGAGGGGGGCCTTCTCCCAGAGGGGGCAGTACCGGATGGTGACCTTTTTTTCGTCGACCATCTTCAGGTTTGCACCCCCCACATCGATGCCGATCACAGCCGGGTCACCTGCCCGTCCTTCGTGAACCTGACCCTTCCCCGGAGGTGGACCACATCCGGGCCGCCCCCATGGGAGGCATCGACGAGGATCCCGGCGACCTCCTCCTCCATCACTGCGGCGATGCCGATGAGGGAGGTCGTGATCCGGGGGTTCACGTCCACCACGTAGGCCCGGTCCGCGACCACCATGTCCACGCCGGCATACCCCTGGCAGCCGAGGACCGTCACGGCCCTCCGGGCGACGTCGAGGATCTCCCCGCTCTTCGGGTGTTCGGCGGGGGTCTCGCCGCCGAGGTAATGGAACATGCCTTTTTCCATGTCGATGAGCTGGCGGTTCAGGGAGAGGGCGAGGGGGGGCTTCCCCGAGTAGTAGAGGCAGGCCTCACCCGTGTTCCGCGAACAGACCATGCTCGCCGAGAGGTGCTCTCCGTCAATAAACTGCTGCGCGAACTCCCCCTCTCCCGGGGATGCATCTGTGAGCCGGACGCCCACCGACCCGCACCCCTGCACCGGCTTCACCACCCTGAGCCCCGATTCGGCCTTTTCGGGTACCGGCACCCCGTGCCTCCTGAGTATCTCCCCGGTCATCACCTTGTTCGCGCAGACCGCGGCCACGAGGCTGCTGCACCCGAGGTTCCGGGTGAGGTCCTCGAGGATCTTCGTGTATCCCGGGAGGAGGTGGTCCGGAGCGATGACCAGGCCGAAGTCACACCGGGGGGCCAGACGCTCTATCTCCTGGTCGAAGGAACCCTTCCCGGGCGTGATCACCTCGTACCCGATCCGGGAGAAGGAGCCCGAGAGCACCCGCAGCATCGCTGCCCCCTCGGCCGCAAGGCCAGGGTCGTGAAAGGTGGCATACTCGGCGAGGAGGACCTTCATCCAGTACCGGTGTGCACCGATTACCCTTTACCATGACGATCGATTCCTTCTTGGTCCCCCCTCTCCAACTACGATCTGGATGAAACCCCGGATCCTCCTCACCAACGACGATGGCATCTACTCGGCGGGGCTCTGGGCGGCCTACGAGGCCCTCTCCGGCATCGCCGAGGTGACCATCGTGGCACCGGCCACCCAGCAGAGCGCGGTCGGGCGGTCCATCTCCATCTTCGAACCCATCCGGGTCCACGAGGTTGACCTGCAGGGGATCCGGGGAATCGCCGTCGCCGGGAAGCCCACGGATGCCGTGATCATCGGCCTGTATTCTCTCGGGCTCGAGCCCAACCTCGTGGTCTCGGGTATCAATATCGGGGAAAACCTCTCCTTCGAGTCCATCATGACCTCGGGGACGGTGGGCGCAGCCCTCGAGGCCGCGAACCAGGGGACGCCGGCCATTGCCTTCTCCCTCCAGGTCGAGGACCAGGGGGAGAAGTTCGATGACCCTCGGTGTTACGGGAAGAGCTGCACGGATGCCCGGCGGATCGTCCTCGATGTCACGACCCGGGTGCTGGAACAGGGCTTCCCCCCCGGGGCCGACGTGATCAACGTGAACATCCCCTCCCGGATCCGGGGAGGGTACGAGGTGACGCGCCTCTCACGGAAACTCTTCCATACCGGGGTCGAGAAACGGCTGGACCCCCGGGGAAGACCCTACTTCTGGATCAACGGTCCCCTCGTCGAGGACGCCGAGGAGGGGACCGATGTCCACGCGATCCGGAAGGGCAACATTTCCGTGACGCCCATCACCCTGGACTGTACGGCCCATGGTGCCTGCGCCGGTATCAGGCGTCTTTTCCCCGATTCCGGTCCGGCCCCGTCCGCCTGATGGGCGGTCG
>DATGDI010000141.1:0-2227 GCA_035310965.1 Methanomicrobiales archaeon | reverse complement strand
CAGGACGCCCGTGAACTTCTCCAGGTACATGTACCGCTGCCGGGTCGAGGACCGCTGGGACGTCTTCCATTGGAAGACGAGGCAGCCATCCGTAGAGTCCATGAGCATCTGCTCGGTCCGCGGCTCCAGGATCCCGTTCGTGAGCAGGAGGTAGACGAGTCCGTCCCACTTCTTCGCGGCCCGCTGGAGGCCCTTGACCGTGGTCACGAGGTCCCGGATCTCCACGGCCTCGGAGACGGCCAAGTCCGTGATCGAGTCGATGACCACCATGGCCCCCTGTCCCTCCTCCTCGAGGAAGGTGACCAGCTCCTCGAGGACGTTCGTGGAGGGTAGGTCGAAGGCGTCCTGGTGGGTCCAGCTCTGCGGGACCACGGAATGCCGGTAGTAGACGGAGGAGAAGTCTTTGAAGATGGTCCGGTCGCGGAAGGCGTAGAAGTACTCCGAGTTGAAGGACGTGGCCAGCTCCGTCAGGATGGTCTCCCGCGACCGGGAGAAGGTCACGTAGGCGATCTTGGAGGGCAGGTCCGAGGTGTCGCAGTGGTCCCCGAGGTAATAGTGCCAGGAGTCGGGGCGTTCATTCACGATGGCAATCTTGGACGCGGCCGTG
The DNA here is from genome assembly GCA_035310965.1 of Methanomicrobiales archaeon. GTDB lineage: Archaea > Halobacteriota > Methanomicrobia > Methanomicrobiales > JACTUA01 > JACTUA01. Next base: position 1,620 of record DATGDI010000141.1, on the reverse strand, counting down.
TAGGCGAACTCTTGCATGCCCGCGCCGATGTCCCCCCGCAGGAGGACCGTGGAGCCGCTGGGGAACCCGCCGTCCACGATGCTGTCCAGATCTGCGATGCCCGTCGGGACCTTGCGGATCACGATGGGCTCGTCCCTCGTCTCCTCGGAGGGGAGAGTGCCCGAGCTACCGTAGACGTCGTCGTGCGTTAGAGCCATCCCACTCGAGGTCGACGGAGCGCCTCGTCGAGATAAAGGCTTTTTGTAAAGGGTCGCGGCCCGCCGCGGCGTCCGCACCCCCCGGTCGGGACCGGAGCGGGAACCGACTTAAATTCGTCAATACGAATGATATTCCTCCACGGCAGCGTGCGCACGCGCGCGTGGGAATGGGGCCATCCCGCGGGGCGTATCCGAGAAACCTTATGACGGGGTCCTGCTTTGGGACGCCGGGCCTGGATGGAGCGGACGGTTCCTTTGTCAAATCTGGCCCGGTTCGCCCGTGTGGTGGACCGGCCGGAATCCGCCATCAACCTGGCGGAGGCCGCGCTTCTGATCGCCGAGGACGCGTATCCCCGCCTGGATACGGATGCGTACCTGCGGCGCATGGATGAGCTGGCCGAGCCCCTCGTGGACCGGGTCCGCCCGGACTCCTCGCTCCTGGAGACCGTGGAGGCGCTGAACGGCCACCTCTTCGGCGACGTGGGGTTCCGGGGTAATGCCCAGGACTACTACGACCCCCGGAACTCCTACCTAAACGAGGTCTTGGACCGCAAGCTGGGCATACCGATCACCCTGAGCTTGGTCTACATGGAGGTCGCCCGGCGTCTCGGTCTCACCGTCGTGGGCATCGGCCTCCCGGGGCACTTCGTCGTCGAGGCGCGGCAGGGGGACTCCTCCCTGTTGCTGGATCCGTTTGCCGGTGGCCAGGTCCTCAACCTGGAGGACTGCGAGCGCCTCGTCCAGCACGTGTACGGGGACAGCGTGGAGTTCTCCGAGGACCTCCTGGCCCCGGTCCGCAAGCGGCAGATCCTCATGCGGATGCTGAACAACCTCAAGCGGAACTACCTCACCGCGGACGACGCCGTGCGTGCGTGGCCCGTCGTGGAGAAGGAGGTCTTCCTGGACCCCGAGAACGCCGTGGACCGGCGGGACCGGGGGCTCCTGGCCCACCGGCTGAACCAGTTCGGCCTCGCGCGGAGCGACCTGCGGTTCTACCTGGAGCGTCGCCCGGATGCCCCGGACCGCGTCGCGATCCAGGCATCCCTCTCCGCGATTGAGGCCATCCTCCAGATGATGGCCTGACCTTTCCTCATTATCACCGGACGATACCGAGGACGTCAGGTACTTGAACGCAACCCGGGGTTGGCGGCCCCGGTGGGACCTGCATGGCCTCGGCCCCTGTCCGGAACCCCCTCGCGGGGTTCGCGCTAGCCATCGTGACCGCCGCCGCCCTCTCCGGCGTGGCGGGATTCGCAAGCTCGTTCATCCCCTACCTCGAGTTCCGGCTGTTCTTCCTGGGCGTGGGCCTGTGCGGGGTCGGGGCGCTCGCGGGACGCCGGACGTTCCTCGGTTCCCTGGGCTTCATGGGCTCCTACCTGGGCGCCTTCCTGGGCCTGTACACCGCCGAGGCGCTCTTCTGGAT
>DATGDI010000140.1:0-26957 GCA_035310965.1 Methanomicrobiales archaeon | reverse complement strand
CCTGACATGGAGAAATAATTCAAATTTTTACTATTTATATCAACCTGTTTTCGGGAAGGCTTCATTTACATCAAAAGTAAAAATTCCCATCGTCATGGGGGTTGAGCAGCGAAAACCGGGCCCGGAAAGAATATTACCCTCTCCTGCTCCATATTTTATGCGAACCTCTGGATCCGTATGGAGAAACAGGACATCCTCGTTGTCGTCATCGCCATCGTGGCCTTTGCGGTCCTTGCCCTGCTGGTGAGGCCCCTCCTCGTCGGACCAATCGCCGGCACCGGCCCGGGAACGGGTATCCGGACAACTCCCACGGTTGCCGTGACCCCGTCGGTAACCCAGGTGGTCACTCCCGCAAAAACAGTGCCCACCCTTCCTCCGACAACCCCTGCCCCGACCCCGACCTGGGACGGGTCGGTGAAATCCGTCGGCTTCGTGGGCCAGCCGGAGGGACAGGTGACGCCCACACCCAACCCCACCATCCCCCAGCCGTCGCTCCAGAACCGGTCGCTCGTCACCTATGCCACCATATCGAACCGGTGGCCGGGTACCACCGAGAATGTCTATGTCCCGGCCCCCTGGTGGGTCCTGGAATACACGGCAGAACCCATGGCCCTGCCGCCGAATGCCTACCCGATGCTCATCATCCAGGTCTTTGATGCCCAGGACCCCAACCGGCTCGTCATCGCCCCCATCCGGCAGTACATTTACGAGGAACCTTCGGACACCCCCTGGAGCCAGAAGCTGTACGAAGGAAGGAGGACGTATTACTTCCGGGTCGATACATCCTTCATCAAAACCTATACCATCAGGATCAAGGTGCCCCTGGAGTATACCTGATGGGAAAAATGGTATTTTGAATCGATTCAGTCCAGTTTCCGTTTGCCCATGGACTCGATGTAGGTGATATCCTTCCCGGTCTCGATCCGGGCCGCTTCCTCTTCCGAGACGGTCAGTTCGAACATGGTGTAGTCCTTCACGTCCATGAGCTGGATGACCCTGCCCGCCTTGGAGATGACCTGGGCGCCCTTCCGCTCAACCATGGGTACGTAGATCTTGGCAGAGACCGGCTGGACGATGGACCGCTTCACACCGTCGAAGAGTCCCACGGCATCGATCCGGGACTTGGCCGCCCCGTGCTTCCCGGGCTTGGATGTCGCGATCCCCAGGATCTTGCTGGGCTCCTCGTCGATGACCACGTACCTGCCTTCCTTCAGCTTGCCGACCTCTGTCTGTTCCTTCATTCTCGCTATCCTCTTGTGTGGTGTAGTTTATCTGGATGGCATACCATAAATACCACGCGGAGATCATGGCATTTCTGGCCCGCTGCGAGGAGATGGCCCGTGCGGTGGAGGATATTGTCCAGGATCTGGTGGCACGGCCCGAGGGAGGACGGGTTGTACGCACCGGTGCGAGCGGAACCCCGACCCGGCAGATCGACCAGGCGGCGGAGGACTGGATCGTCGAGTACATCGGCACCCATGCCCTGTGCCGGACCCTCGTCTCCGAGGAGTGCGGGAAGCGGGAGAACATGGGAGGGGAGAGAGGAACCATCTTCCTCGACCCCGTGGACGGTACCCACAACGCCCTCGCCGGCATCCCCTTCTATGCCCTCTCCATCGCATACGCCGAGGAGGGGACGGTCCGGCAGGGCTTCGTGCGGGACCTCGCCCACCACGAGACCTTCACCGCGGAGCGGGGAAAAGGGGCCTTCCGGGACGGGAGGCCCATCCGGGTCTCGCGGACCATGCTCCTCGAGGAGAGCGCCATGTCCGTCTATGGGCGGAAGTTCAACCCGGCCCCCGTCCTCTTCCTCGGGCAGAAGATCCGGCGCTGGCGTCTCCTCGGGGCCTCGGCCCTCGAGCTCTGCTACGTCGGCTCCGGGAGGCTGGACGGGTTCATCGACCTCCGGGCGACCCTCCGGGTGACGGATGCGGCGGCGGGCATGCTCGTCTGCGAGGAGGCGGGGGGAAAGGTTTCGGACCTCGACGGCAGGGGAATCAGTTTCCCCGACGAGGTGACCGTCGGGAAGTGCCTGGTCGCGAGCAACGGGACCCTCCATGGGAAGGTCATCGAGTACCTGAGGTAGCATGAGGATCCTTGTCGTTTCACGGGTGGATGACCATCGGGCGGTCGACTTCGCCCGGCAGCTGGCCGGGGACCTCCGGGACTGGCACCACGAGGTCATCCTCGAAGATGCCCTGGCCAGGCGCCTGGGGGTCCCGGGCACCGATCTCGGGGAGGCCGGAGCAGACCTCGCCGTGGTCATCGGGGGGGACGGTTCTGTCCTCTACACGGTCCAGGGCCTGAAGTCGCAGATCCCCATTCTCGGGATCAACTGGGGGGAGGTGGGCTTCCTCGCCGAGCTCGAGCCCGGTGAGGCAAGGGGATTCCTGGAGGGGCTCCGGGAGGGGTTCCGGGTCGAGAGGAGGATGCGGATCGGGATCACCCTGGACGGGGCGGGAATTGGTGAGGCCCTGAACGAGGTGGTCATCGTGACGAGCCGGCCAGCGAAGATGCTCCGGTTCACCGTCGAGGTCGACGGGATCCTCGCGGAGCGCTTCCGGGCCGACGGGATGCTCGTCTCCACCCCCACCGGCTCCACCGCCTATGCCATGAGCGCCGGCGGCCCCATCGTCGACCCCCGGGTGGAGGGTCTCCTCCTGGTCCCCCTTGCCCCGTACATGCTCTCCTCGCGGCCGGTCGTCATCGCGGGCGACCGGGTCCTCCGGATCACCCTCGAAAGCGAGAAGCCGGCGAGGCTCGTCATCGACGGGCAGCAGACGAGGGAGCTCGCCCTCGGGGCCGTCCTCACCATCCGCCGCTCCGAAAGCCCGGCACTCTTCGTTGACGTCGGTAAGAACTTTTTCGACAAGGTAGACAGGAAGCTCCGGAGGCTGTGAGCCCCCTTAGAACCGGGCCCGAGCCCCCTTAAATCCGGGCCCACGCCCCCTTAGAACCGGGCCGGGGCCCTAGATCCGGGCTCAAGCCCCCTTAAAATCCGGGCCCGGGCCCCGAGACCCCGGACTGTTCCCTCCCGCATTTTCCAGGTCCGGGGACTGCTCCCGCCCCGCATCTCAAGCCTTATCAGGGATCAGGGAGAGTGTGTTCGTATTCGGAGAGGATGGTTATGACAGAGACGAAACCCAAGATCTCCTACGCCGGTATTGCCGAAACCCTGAAGGGAGCTCTCTCCCTCGCCGGGTCACCCGTGGCCGTGAAGCTCGCGAAGAGCCGGGAGGAGGTGCCCGCCGGGGTCCCCGAGGGGAAGGAGACCGTCCGGCACTGCCAGATGGTGAATATGGCGAGAAAGGAGGGGGCAATCTTCTATGCACCCTCGGCGAAGCACCAGTGCAACGGCGGCGCCTGGGCCCTCGGCCTCCGGGAGATCACCCCCACGCTCCAGAGCGGGGAGTTCTACTTCAAGCTCGGGAAGTTCGAGAGCATGGCGGCCTGCCGGAGGACCATGGATAAGATCCCCCACCTCCGCACGGGCGAGACCTATGCCACCATTTACGCCCCCCTGGAGAAGACTCCCTTTGACCCCGATGTCGTCCTCGTGGTGACCACTCCGAGGAACATGCTGAAGCTCGCCCAGGCAAGCATTTTCCGGCTCGGCGGCCGGCTCTCCCCGGCCATGGCGGGGATCCAGTCGGTCTGCTCCGATGCCACCGCCCAGCCCTACCTCACCGGTGCCCCGAACTTTTCCCTCGGGTGCGACGGCTCCCGGAAATTCTCGGGGATCGCCGACGACGAGATGGTCATGGGTATCCCGGCGGAGCTCCTCCCCGAGATCGGGGAGGCCCTCCGGATCGTCACCACCGCACCCGGGTCCAAGTAACCTTTTTTCCGGTCACCTCCTCAGTTCCTCGAGCACCCGGCGGCAGGCCTCGGGGATCGCGGCCCTGACCGCCGGATCCATCTCTCCGGAGAACCCGGGGATCGTCCCGCCCTCGATCCCCACGATGACCACCCCCGGGGAGATCCCGAGGGTCCGGGCGAGTCCGAGGGCCTCGGGTATCCCCAGCTCGTGGAGGGAGAGGGAGGCGATCCCGCCCGCCGGAATGTCCCGGATGACCCGGACATCGCCGATCTTCCCCATGCCCGAGGTGGCATCCACGATCACGATCCGGTCGTACCCCTCCATCAGGGGGATGAGCCCGAGTCCTCCGGTACCCCCGTCCACGACGTCCACCTCCGGATGCTCCTTCGCGAGGAGGGCCATGACCGAAGGTCCGATGGCATCGTTTCCCATCAGCGGGTTCCCGCAGGCGATGACGCGGACCTTCATCCGTTCTCCTTCCGGCTTCACCCGGTCGCAGGGGGCGGGCAAGGCCCCACAGGTATCGACTCCCGTGCCGGCTCCGGACAGTTCTTATACTCTTATCAGGGAGGGAGTTCAAATAACGATCACCAGGTGGTCGAACGTGCAGGTATCCATGAAACTGGAGATGAAGGACGTCCCGGGCCAGCTCGTCAGGGTCCTTGAGCCCATATCTGCCTGCGGCGGCAACATCATCGCGGTGATTCACCAGCGGGATCCGGAGTCGCAGTCCGGCACCATCGACGTGCAGATCGTCCTCGATCTCCCCTCGGGACGGCTCCCGGCCCTCGTCGACCAGATCAAGTCCCTCGGGGTGGATATCATCAGGCTCGGCGAGGAGCGCCTCCTCCACCAGCGGGCCCTCATCATGATCGGCCACATCATGCACACGGACATCAGCGATACCGTCGACCAGATCGACCGCACGGGGTATGCCGAAGTCTCGGAGCTCTCCCTTATGATGCCTGGGATCAGCGAGCGCTCTTCCGCCCGGATCACCATCCGGGCCGCGAACCGGGGGGACATGGAGAGCGCCGTGGGCATCCTGCGGGAGGTCGCGGCGAGGAAGGAGATCCTTGTCGTGGAGCCCCTGGAGGACGGCCCATGAGGGTCGCGCTCCTGGGGTTTGGCTCGGTGGGCCGGGGGGTGGCGAGGATGATCGGGGAGAAGGACCTCCCCCTCACCCTCACGGCCCTCGCCGACTCGAAGGGCGGGATCATCGATCCGAAGGGCATCTCCATTCCCGAGGCCTTCTCCCGGAAGGAGAACTCGGGCTCGTGCGGGAGGCCGAAGGTCTCTGCCCTCGATATCGTCGAGTCGGATGCCTACGACGTCCTCGTGGAGGTCACCCCGACGAACGTGGACACGGGCGAGCCCGCCCTCACCCACATCCGGGGAGCCCTCAACCGACGACGGCACGTGGTTACCTCCAACAAGGGCCCCATCGCCCTCGCCCACCGGGAGCTCACCGACCTCGCCGCGACGCAGGGGGTTGCCCTCCGGTACGAGGCCACGGTCTGCGGCGCCATCCCCATCATCCACACCCTCCAGCACGGCCTCCTGGGGAACACGGTCGCGGCCCTCTTCGGCGTGATGAACGGGACCTGCAACTACATCCTGACCCGGATGGAGGACGAGGGGCTCACGTACGACCAGGCCCTCGGCGAGGCCCAGGAGATGGGATACGCCGAGAAGGACCCCACGTACGACGTGAAGGGCCTCGACGCGGCCATCAAGCTCGTTATCCTCGCGAATACCATCTGGCGGATGGACGCGGGCATGAAGGACGTGGAGGTGACGGGGATCGACCGGATCACTCCCGAGGCCATCCAGCTCGCCAAGGACGGGGAGACCGCCATACGGCTCATCGGGGAGGCGGTCCCCTCGAGGAATCTCCTCCGGGTCTCGCCCCGGATCCTCCCCCGGAACCATCCCCTCCTCGTGGAGGGGACCCTGAACGCGGTGACGGTGGTCACCGACATGGCCGGGGAGCTCACCTTCATCGGGAAGGGGGCCGGCTCCATCGAGACAGCGAGCGCGGTCATCGGGGATCTCCTCTCCATCCGGGAGATGTATGCCGGGCGTCCTTGAGAGGCGGCGCGATATCCTCAGGCTGATGCGGAGCTTCACTCTGGACCGGGGGTACTTCACCGTTTCGGATATCGCCCGGAGCACGGGCCTCCCCCGATCCACCGCCCAGGACTGGATCAACCGGCTCCTCGCAGAGGGATGCCTGGTCGTCCGGAAAGGCCGGCGCGGACGTTCCCCGGCCCGGTACCTCTCGAAGAGCGCGATGCCCTCGAGCGCCTGCCGGCGGATCTTCACCACCATCGACGGGGATGCAGCCGAGATCTACCACGAGTGCCTCTCGGCGGGGAGCGCAGCCTTCTGCGAGTTCCACCACCGGCGGGCCGGCGGGATCCTCTCCCGGGTCTCCCGGGACGGCACCCTCCTCCGGGAGCGGGCCTCCCTCGGGTCCCGGGATGCTCCCATCGGCCTCTTTCCCGATCCTTCCGTCGGGGTCACCGGCCTCCGGCGGGACGGGGAGAACCTGGTCCAGAGCATCCGGTGCGTCGGGGGTCCGGCGTACTCCCTCACCGACATGATGGCCCACGCCGAGGGGGTGGAGGACGTGAAGGTCGCACGGTCGGGCGCCTTCGTCGAGGGGGAGGTCACCACCCGGGCGTTGCGCTTCCTCGCCATAGGTATCGACGACACCGACTCGCCCGAGGGGGGTGCGACCTTTGCCCTCGCTCTCGCCCTCTACCAGCACCTCTCGACCATCGGGGGGGTCATGCCCATCGGGCACCATGTCGTGATGCTCAACCCGGCCCACCCGGGGAGGACCGCGGGGAACTCGGCGAGTTTCATCGAGCTCGCCGCCGAGCCTGCCGTCTGCCCCGAGATTCGGGCACACAGCCTCCGGTTCGTTTCGGACGAGGCCCTCTCTCCCGAATGGGGGATCGCCATCAAACAGGGCTTCACCGTTCCCCGGGATCTCCGGCAGTTCGGGAACCGGGTGCGGACCGGCGAGGTCACCCGGGAGGAGGCAGAGGAGATCGCCCGGGAGCACAAGATCTTCACAAGGGGCGGAAGGGGGATCGTCGGGGCAGTCGCGGCGGTCTCCTGCATCGGCCTCGACAACTCCATCCTCCTTGACCCGAAGAGGGCAATCCTTCCGGAGGAGGGGGGAGCCTGAATCCCCGGGCCGGGGATCTCCGGAAGCTCCCGAAGGATTACCCTTTGGGAAAGAAAAATATAAATATGGAATGCCCGATATTATGAAGGATGACCGGTGAGGTTTCTCCCCAGGGAGAGGATCCGGAAAGGAAGATCGCACGACTCGAGGGGGAACTCGCGGAGGCGAGGCGCACCGCCGAGGAACGCCTTACGCAGCTCCAGTACCTCCAGGCCGAATTCGACAACTACCGGAAGAGCCTGGAGAAGGAGAAGGTCCTCGCCATCCAGCGGGCAAGGGAAGCCCTGGTGGCGGGCCTCCTCCCGGTTCTCGACGATCTGGACCAGGCCCTGCCATGCCTCGAGGGAGAAAAGAACCGGGAAGGATTCCGGCTTCTGTCGAGGAAGCTCCGCAGGTTCCTCGAGGACACCGGTCTTTCGCCCATCGAGAGCGTCGGGAGGCCCTTTGACCCCCGGCTCCACGAGGCCATCGCCCGGGAGGAGAGCGACCGGGACGACGGGATTATCCTTGAGGAGTTCCAGAAGGGGTACCTGCTCGGATCGAAGGTGATACGGCCATCCAAGGTGAAGATCGCAGAGAACACGAAGGAATCCAGGGAGGAGAACCATGCCGAAGGAAAAGATCATCGGAATTGATTTAGGCACGTCGAACAGCCAGGCAGCCGTCATGCTCGGGGGAAAGCCGGTCATCATCCCCTCCGCCGAGGGGGTGACCGTGGCGGGGAAGATGTTCCCGTCGGTGGTGGCCTTCACGAAGGAGGGGGAGCTCCTGGTGGGTGAGCCGGCGAGGAGGCAGGCCGTGAGCAACCCCGACGGGACCGTCATGGCCGCGAAGCGGAAGATGGGGACAGATCACCTGTACCGGATCTCGGGGAAGACCTACACCCCCCAGCAGATCTCGGCCTTCCTCCTCCAGAAGATCCGGAAGGACGCCGAGGCCTTCCTCGGGGAGGAGGTGAAAAAGGCGGTCATCACCGTCCCCGCCTACTTCAACGACAACCAGCGGACGGCCACGAAGGATGCCGGGACCATCGCGGGCCTCGAGGTGGTCAGGCTCGTGAACGAGCCCACGGCGGCATCCATGGCGTACGGCCTCGACAAGGGCGGGGAGCACAAGATCCTCGTCTTTGATCTCGGGGGCGGGACCCTGGACGTGACCATCATGGAGTTCGGCCACGGGACCTTCACCGTTCTCTCCACCTCCGGCGACACCCAGCTCGGCGGGACCGACATGGACCAGACCGTGATGGACTGGATCGTCGAGGAGTTCCGGAAGCAGGAAGGGGTGGACTTAAAGAAGGACCGGATGGCGGTGCAGAGGGTCCGGGAGGCCGCCGAGAAGGCGAAGATCGAGCTCTCCACCGTCGTCGAGACCGAGATCAACCTTCCCTACATCACCGCCGATAAAGAGGGACCGAAGCACCTCACCCTGAAGCTGAACCGTTCGAAACTCGAGCAGCTCATTACGCCCATCATCAACCGGTGTGTGCATCCCCTCGACACGGCTCTCGCAGACGCGAAGCTCACGAGGGAGGGAATCGACAAGGTGATTCTCGTCGGCGGCCCCACGAGGATGCCCATCGTCCAGAAGTTCATCGAGGACCGGGTCGGGAAAAAAGTGGAGCGCGGGGTCGACCCCATGGAGTGCGTCGCCCTCGGCGCGGCCATCCAGGGCGGGATCCTCGCCGGCGAGGTGACCGACCTCCTCCTCCTCGATGTCACCCCCCTCACCCTCGGCATCGAGACCCTCGGCGGGGTGAGGACCACGCTCATCGAGAGAAATACCACCATCCCCACGAGAAAGAGCCAGATCTTCACGACAGCCGCCGACCTCCAGTCCGAGGTCACCATCCACGTCCTCCAGGGCGAGCGTCCCATGGCGGCCGACAATATCAGCCTCGGGAGGTTCAACCTGGTCGGGATCGCGCCTGCTCCGCGGGGGGTACCCCAGATCGAGGTTACCTTCGACATCGACGCGAGCGGGATCCTGAACGTCACGGCAAAGGACCTGGGCACGGGGAAGGAGCAGAAGATGACCATCACCGCCTCGACGAAGCTCCCCGACAGGGACGTGGACCGGATGGTGAAGGAGGCCCAGCAGTTCGCGGCCGACGATGAGAAGCGGAAGGAGGAGGCGACGGCAAAGAACGAGGCCGATTCGCTCATCTACACAGCCGAGAAAACCATCGCCGATCTCGGCGAAAAGATACCGGCAGACCTGAAGGAGAAAATAGGATCGGCCGTCAAGGCCACCAGGTCAGCCCTCGAGGGGAAGGATATCCAGAAAATGAAGGACGAGACCGCGGCCCTCCAGAAGGTCCTTGCAGAGGCGGGATCGGCCATCTACCAGGAGGCCCAGAAGAAGCAGGCCGAGGAAAAGGCGCGGGCGGGGGGGTCCCCGTCCGGGGAAGGGTCAGGAGAGTCATCCGGCCAGGGTGGGCCGGCCGGGAACGAGAAGGTGTTTGACGCGGACTTCAAGGTAAAGGAGGACTAGCCGGGAGTCCGGCCGCCGGGGCATGGCAAAGAAGGACTATTACGAGCTCCTGGGGATCCCCAGGAACGCGTCAGAGGATGATATCAAGAAGGCCTTCAGGCACCTCGCCCGGAAATACCACCCGGACCTGAACCCCGGGAACAAGGGGGCCGAGGAGCAGTTCAAGGAGATCAACGAGGCCTTCCAGGTGCTCTCCGACCCCCAGAAGAAGGCCCAGTACGACCAGTTCGGCCATGCGGCCTTCCGGCCCGAGGACTTCGCCGGCTTCCGCACCACCAATTTCGAGGACCTCTTCCGGGACTCCGGCTTCGGGGATATCTTCAGCATCTTCCCGGGCTTCGGCGGCGGGGGGCGGGAGAGGGCGCGGGCGCCGCAGCCGGGTGCGGATCTCAGGTATGACCTGAATATCTCCTTTGATGAGGCATTCCAGGGGGTCACGAGAACCATCGAGGTCCCCCATTCGGTGGAATGCCCGACCTGCCACGGTACAGGGGCGAAGCCCGGCACGTTGAAGGACTGCCCGAAGTGTGGCGGCACGGGACAGGTTCGCAGCGTGCGCAGATCCCCCTTCGGGCAGATGGTCCAGATCTCCACCTGCCCCCAGTGCGGGGGATCAGGGAAGATCACCACCGAGCCCTGCGAGACCTGCCAGGGAAGGGGGAAGCTGCGGAAGGTGTCGAAGATAGAGGTGACCATCCCGAAGGGGATCGATGACGGGCAGTACCTCCGTGTCAGTGGAGAGGGCGAGGCAGGAGAGAGGGGTGGGCCCCCCGGGGATCTCTACGTGGTTGTGCATGTTGCGCCCCATCCCATCTTCGAGAGGCGCGGGCGCGACCTTTACTGCAAGACCACCATCGATTTTACTACCGCTATCTTGGGAGGGGAGGTCCAGGTCCCCACCATGACAGGAACGGGGGGCCTGAAGATCCCGGCCGGCACCCAGACCCACACGGTCTTCCGGCTCAAGGGTCAGGGAATGCCCGGCCTGAACTCAGACAGGCGGGGGGACCAGTTCGTCAAGGTGGTGGTCCATATCCCCGAGAAGATCACGAAGAAGCAGAGGGAGCTCCTGAAGGAATTCTCCGGGGAGAAGAAGGAAGAGACGAGCGCCGGCTTCTTCGAGAAACTCCGCGAATTCGTCTGACGAATGATCGGCGTGATTCGACCTTATCTCGAATTTATTTTGAATCTGAAAAGGCCCAATGACATCGTGATTCATTTTAGTGTGGTGCTCTAAGGGGGGCTACGAGTCTCACCCCGCCTGATGGCGGGTTGCTCCAGGTCGGTTTCTTCGCGACTTCGTCGCTCGAGGTCGGGTTCTGATGAACCCTCCCTCTTACGAAACCTCCCTCCACCCCCGCCGCACGGGCACCCCCCTGTTTCCGGCATCTTCTGATGAAACGGTACATGGAATAAACGGCCTATCGTAATCCGGGGGACGCCGCAGCGGCGGGGGCGAGCCGGGAGGCGAGTCGCACCCCGCCTTATGGCGGGTTGCTCCATGTCGGTTTCTACGAAACCTCCATTCCCCCGGGAGCGTCCACCAGTCAAGGATTCAGTTCGGATCGGTAGATAGTTGGTGAATCTCGAATTTAACGAAAGGGAGAAAACAACCGGGAGATCGATCCTCACGCCGCCGGGATCCGAACCGGGTCCGGTTCCTCCGGGCAGGCCGGGCGGAGCTGGTACCTGCCTCTCGGGATACGGATCTCGAACCTCGCCCCCTTTCCGGGATCCCCGGTCTCACGGATGGAGAACCCCCCGATGGAGAGGATCTCCCGGGCGAGGTAGAGGCCGTACCCGGTGTGACGGCCAAACCCGAGCTCGAAGATTTTCTCCTTCTGATCCGCGAGAACCCCGATGCCGTCGTCCTCGACCGAGACGACGAGCCCGGCCCCGTCTTCCCGGGTGAAGATCCGGATGGCGGTCACCCTCTCCCCGTGCCTCCCCGCATTCTCGAAGAGGTTCGCGAAGACCCGGGGGAAGAAGGGGTCGGCGAGGCAGAAGAGGGAGGGGGGGATCCCGTCCAGGGAGATCCTTCCCTCCGGCTCCCGTGAGGCCAGTTTCGCGATGACCTCCCTGAGGTTCTGCCAGCGGGGCTCGATGAGCCCGAGGTGGGAGAGGATGGAGGCGACCCCCAGGTCCCGCTCAATGTCCGAACCGATCTCCTCCAGTTTGTCGAGATACGGGAGGAACCCCGAGCCCGCGAGGCTCTCCCTGAGAAGGGAGGCGTACCCGTGGAGGGCCCCCAGCCGGTTCTTGGCATCGTGGAAGATGATGGTGTGGATAATCTGGTTCCTCTTCGAGTGATCGATCCTGCCCGGGAGCGTCTCCTCGCCCCCGGGGGTGGGGCTCCTGGCTGATATCGCCGGCGAGGGAACGGGCATCGCCTCAAAGAGTCCGAGGTAACCGCCCGGGGTTGCCTCCGAAAGGCGGGACCAGTGTGCCTGGACCCTCGTGCGCCGCCCATTCTTTCCGACGAGGGAGGTGACCAGAGTGGCGCTGCCCTCCCTATCCAGCCCCCTGAAGAGGGCGGCAACCGGCTCCCGGTCTCCAGGATCCAGAAGGCCGAAACCGTCCATCCCCATGACGGTATTCCCTGCCAGATCCAGGAGGCCGCAAAACCGTTTATTGAGGCCGATGACCCTGCACCGGAGATCCAGGGCCAGTGCGGGAAGGGGTATCCCCTCGAGATATCCGAATGCCTCGGACAGCACCCCCTTCACCCGCCACCACACTCCCAATAACGGTACCAATCGCAGACATATACTTAAATCATTTGATTTTTCTCCGGGCCTTTTAATTGGCATCCAGACGAATATATGAAGTTTTACAGGGGAGCTCCCGCTGCCGGTGCCTCTCTTGATGAACGAAGGGGCCTCTGCAAGACCGTCGTCCGACCGTTTGATCTGGTCCGTACCTGGTCCCAGGCAGCTCTCAGCCCAGCCGGATTTTTGCGCGCGGTGCCTGAGGCCGGAGAGAGAATGTGGGAGAGAACCGGCGAGTTGGGAAGGATGGACAACAAAACGATGTAATGCCCGGAGATGACTCGGCCGTCCTCTCCACCAAAACAGCAAAATCAAGGAAATTCATCAAAAGTATGTTATTCTATATAATGATTTTCTCCAGGCAATATGACGTATCCAGATGATTTTCAGTTAGATATGCGAAATCCATGGATTTTTCCGGTCACCCATGAAGCTTGGCCTCCCGGGAGGTCAATAAAAGTCAATTAATTTTATAAAATTTATGGGCGAAATTAACATTAAATACTTATTCGCATCACATCACCTATTCAGGATTTGAGGGATCTGGATTGTTCCTTGCCACAGAGAAGGTGTCCGAGGAGAGAACGGGAAGGATCCTCGCAGAGATCGAGCGTGCGGAGAGAATCTTCAGGAAGATGTGCGATTGCGGGGAGCTCGATGAGGAGATCCGGAAGGCAAAGCACGCCCGGGAGGAGACCGCTGCCATCAGGCGTATACTCCGCTGATACGCCTCCCTGACCAGGTAGATCAGGCTCCCCTCCCTTACCCCTCTCTTTTCGAGGCCTCCCCCAACCTTCCCGCCAGGTTCACCCGCTCCAGGGCGAGGGCCGTCTGGTTTGCAAAGGCAAGGAGGATCCGCCCCTGTTCCGGCGTAATGGCGCCGTCAGGCTCGGGCGGCTTGATCCCCATGACCCCGAGGGCACTCCGGGAACTCTGGATGGGGATGTAGCGAAGCCTCGATCCGGGGAGCGTATCGGTTCCGTATCCAGCCATGGTCCGGTGCCTGTACGCCCAGGTGGCGACCGCCAGCTCGTCTGCATCGAGGACCAGGCCGAGGCTTGCCGCATGCACCCTCAGGGTCTCCTCCTCCGGCAGGAGGAACACGGCCTTCCCCTGGAAGATCTCCTCGATGTGCTTTGAGACGGCGAGTAGGATGGAATCGGTGTCCATGGCGGTGGCGAGATCCTGCGCGAGGGCATAGAGGGTGCTCGTTTCCTGGTCCCGAGTCTGGGCCGCAAAGGCGTGTTCGCGCACCCGGGCGACGAGGAGGGAGATGACGGTGCCCACGGTGATGAGCCCCGTGAAGGTGATGAGGTACTCGGTATCACTCACCCGGAAGCTGAAGGTGGGGGTGACGAAGAAAAAGTCGAAGGCAAGGACGCCGAGCACCGCGGTCAGGACTGCAGGGCGGATGCCCCACCGGTACGCGGAGAGCACCACCGCGAGCAGGTAGAACACGATCAGGTTCGTCGGGGAGATGACCGACCGGATAAGCCACCCGATGGCGGTCATGAGGATCACGAGGGCGATGCTTTCCAGGTAGCTCCGGGGGGGTGTGACCGGGAGAAGGGGCTCCATCTTTACCGGCGGCTCGGAAACCCCCTCGCTGCTGCTGATGACATAGACGTCGATGGTCCCGCTCTTGTGGATGAGCTGGTCCACCACCGAGCCGAAGAGGAACTCCTGCCACCGGGGCCGCAGGGTCTTCCCGATGAGGATCCGGGTGATGTTGTGCCGGTGGGCGTAATCGATGGCCGTGTCTGCCACGGTGAGGCCGAAGACCGTTGCCGTCTCTGCCCCGAGCTTCTCGGCGAGCCGGAGGGAACGCCAGGCCTGCTCCTTCGACCTCTCCGAGAGCCGGTGGTGGGAGGGCGTCTCGACGTAGAGGGCCGTCCACCGGGCATGGATGCGGTCCGCCTGCCGCCGGGCGATCCGGACAAGCCTCTCGGAGAGGGGACTCGGGCCGATGCAGACCAGGATGCTCTCGGCGGCCGCCCAGGGCCCCGGGATGGCATGGATCTGCATGTAGGCGAGCATCTGGTCGTCGATCCGCTCCGCCGCACGCCGGAGGGTGAGTTCCCGCAGGGCGTAGAGGTTCCCCTCCTTGAAGAACCGCTCGATGGCGCTCGCGGCGAGCTCGGGGACGTAGACCTTCCCCTCCATGAGCCGCTGGACGAGCTCGGGGGGCGGGAGGTCGACCACCTCGATCTCGGCTGCCTCGTCTATGAGCCGGTCCGGGAGCGTCTCCCGGACGAGGACCCCCGTCACCTGGGCCACGACGTCGTTCAGGCTCTCCAGGTGCTGGACGTTCAGGGTCGTGTACACGTCGATGCCGGCCTCCAGGATCTCCTCCACGTCCTGGTACCTCTTCGGGTGGCGCGAGCCCGGTGCATTCGTATGGGCCAGTTCGTCGACAAGGACGAGCCGGGGGAATGCGGCGAGCACGGCATCGAGGTCCAGCTCCGGGAGTACTACCCCCCGGTACTCGACGGACCTCGTCGGGATGACGGCGAGCCCCGCGAGGAGCAGCTCGGTCTCGGGCCTGCCATGGGTCTCGATGTACCCGATCCTCACGTCGATCCCCTCCCCCCTCCGGAGGTGTGCAGCCTTGAGCATCGCGTAGGTCTTCCCCACCCCCGCGGCATAGCCGAGGAAGATCTTCAGCCTGCCCCGCTTTCCCTTTCGCTCCTCCTCCTGCACCCTCGCGAGGAGGAGGTCCGGGTTGGGCCGGAGATCGGAGTTTCTCGCCATCATCCTGTCACGCTCCCATGATCGAGAGGAGGATATCAATGATCTTGATTCCGATGAACGGGGCGATAATCCCGCCGATCCCGTAGATGAGGATGTTGTTCCGGAGGGCCTCCTCCGCTGACATGGGCCGGTACTTCACTCCCCGGAGGGCGATGGGGATGAGGAGGACGATAATGAGGGCGTTGAAGATCACCGCCGAGAGAACGGCATACCGGAGGCCCATCAGGTTGAGGGCGGCGAGGGCGGGGTACGTAGTGATGAAGGCGGCCGGTATGATGGCGAAGTACTTCGCGATGTCGTTCGCGATGGAGAAGGTGGTGAGGGCGCCCCGGGTCATGAGGAGCTGCTTCCCGATCTCCACGATCTCGATGAGCTTCGTCGGGTTACTGTCGAGATCCACCATGTTCGCCGCCTCCCGCGCGGGCTGGGTGCCGGTGTTCATCGCGACGGCCACGTCGGCCTGCGCGAGGGCGGGGGCGTCGTTCGTCCCGTCACCGGTCATCGCGACCATCCTTCCCCCCTCCTGGTACTCACGGATAAGTCTGAGTTTACTCTCCGGCGTCGCCTCGGCGAGGAAGTCGTCCACCCCCGCCTCGGCCGCGATGGTCGCGGCCGTGAGCCGGTTGTCCCCGGTGATCATGACGGTCCGGATCCCCATCTTCCTCATCTGGGTGAACCGGTCCCGGATCCCGCCCTTCACGATGTCCTTCAGGTGGATGACCCCGAGGGCCCTCCCGTCCCTCGAGACCACGAGAGGGGTCCCGCCGGCGCCCGCGATGGCGTCCACCTCCCTCTCCAGCTGATCGGAGACACCGTTCCCCGTGGCCCGGATGTGGGCGAACATCACGTCGGCTGCCCCCTTCCGGATCAGGACGTCCCCGCGATCGACCCCGCTCATCCTCGTGTGGCTGGAGAAGGGGATGAACCGCATCCCCGGGATGTCCTCCGAGGCGCCCACCGACCTTCCCCGGAGCCCGTACCGCTCCTTCGCGAGGACGACGATGCTCCGGCCCTCGGGGGTCTCGTCGGCGAGGGAGGCGAGCTGGGAGACCTCGGCGAGCTCCGTGATATCGGTCCCGTCGACCGGGATCAGGGCAACGGCCTGCCGGTTTCCGAGGGTGATGGTGCCCGTCTTATCGAGGAGGAGGGCGTCCACGTCCCCCGCCGCCTCGATGGCCCGTCCCGAGGTGGTGATGACGTTCCTCCGGATGAGCCGGTCCATGCCCGCGATCCCGATGGCCGAGAGGAGCCCGCCGATGGTTGTGGGCATGAGGCAGACGAGGAGGGCGACGAGGACGGTGAGAGTGACAGGCACGCCGCCGCCGGCCGCCCGGACGCTGTACACCGAAAAGGCCCGGAGAGAGGCGCAGACCACGATGAAAACCGCGGTGAGCCCGACGAGGAGGATGTTGAGGGCGACCTCGTTCGGGGTCCTCTGCCTCTTCGCCCCCTCCACGAGGCCGATCATGTGGTCCAGGAACCCCTCGCCGGGGTTTGCACTGACACGGACAACGAGCCAGTCGGAGAGGAGGGTGGTCCCTCCGGTGACCGCGCTCCGTTCCCCGCCGGACTCCCGGATGACCGGGGCACTCTCCCCGGTGATGGCGCTCTCGTTCACCGAGGCAATGCCCTCGATGACCTCCCCATCGACCGGGATGGCGTCCCCTGCCTTCACATAGAAGATGTCCTCCCTGCGGAGCTCGGACGAGGATACGACGGTGAAATCCGATGGTCCCGGCTCCTTCTTCCTCTCGCGCCGGAGGCACGGGTCCAGCCTCTTTGCGAGCGTGTCCTGGCGCATCCTCCTCAGCGCCTCGGCCTGGGCCTTCCCCCTTCCCTCGGCGAGGGCCTCGGCGAAGTTGGCGAAGAGGACGGTGAACCAGAGCCATGCCGCGATGGCCCCGATGAACCCCGCGGGTGCCTCCCCGTGGCCGAGGAGGGCCTGCACCCAGAGGAGGGTGGTGAGGAGACTCCCCATCTCCACCACGAGCATGACGAAGTTCCGGGAGAGCGTCCTCGGGTCGAGCTTGATCACGGCGTCGAGGATGGCCCGCCGGTAGAGGGCAGGCGGGGCCGGATCGGGCCCCCTCGCCCGGATGGGATCAGGCATGGATCGCACCCCTCCCGATCTGGATCAGGTATTCAGCGATGGGCCCGAGCGAGAGCGCCGGGAGGTAGCTGAGGGCCCCGACGATGACCACCACGAAGACGAGCCAGATGATGAAGAGCGGGCGGTGGTCCTGGAGGGTCCCCTCGCTCGCCGGGACGATCTTCTTTCCCGCAAAGGAACCCGCGAGGGCAAGGGTGAAGAGGGCGACCGCATACCGCCCGATGATCATGGCGATGGCGGTGGAGATGGTGTAGAAGAGATTCGCCGAGAGACCGGCGAAGGCGCTCCCGTTGTTCTGGGGGGTCGAGGTGAAGGCATAGAGGATCTCGGAGAATCCGTGGGGCCCCGGGTTGAGGGTGGTTGCCGTCCCCGGGCCGGTGAGCACGGCAATGGCCGTCCCGGTGAGCGTCACGAAGATGGGGATGAGGATGATGACCGTCGCGAGCTTCATCTCCTGCGGCTCGATCTTCTTCCCGTACAGCTCCGGGGTCCGCCCGACCATGAGCCCGGCGATAAACATGGCGATGACCACGAAGACGAGCATCCCGTACAGCCCGGAGCCGACGCCGCCGTACACCACCTCGCCGAGCTGCATGGCGAACATCTGGACGAAGCCTCCGAGGGGCATGTACGAGTCATGCATGGAGTTCACGGCCCCGCAGGAGGTCGAGGTCGTTGCGGTGGACCAGAGGGCCGAGGGGACGATCCCGAACCGCACCTCCTTTCCCTCCATATTCCCCCCGGGCTGGGAATGGAAGGGGCTCTGGTCAACGCCCATGGGATCAAAGGCCGGATTGCCTCCCAGCTCGGACCAGATGGCGATCCCCGCGAGGGGGAGGAAGAGGATGGTCATCGCCATGAGGAGGGCGATCCCCTTCCGCCTCGACCCGATCATCTGCCCGAAGCTGTAACAGAGGGCCGCGGCGATGATCATGAGGGAGAGGTTCTCGATAAAGTTCGAGAGGGGCGTGGGGTTCTCGAAGGGATGCGCCGAGTTGGCGTTGAAGAACCCTCCGCCGTTCGTCCCGAGCATCTTGATGGCGATCTGCGATGCCGCGGGACCGACGGAGATGAGCTGCGTGGTCACGAGGTTCCCGGAGGCGTCCCGGACCGGGTCGAGGAGAGGGACGGTCACGGGCCCGCCGAAGGTCTGGACGCTCCCCTGGGAAACGAGAAGAAGGGCGAGGACCAGGCTGAGCGGCAGGAGGATCATGACCGCCCGGACGAGGAGCACCCAGAAGTTACCCACGGTCTGTGCCGATCTCCGCGAGAAGGCGAGGACGAGGGCGACGAGGACCGTTATCCCCTTGGCCGCGGAAAGGAAGTTCTGCACGGCGAGCCCGGCCATCTGGGTCAGGTAGCTCACCGTGGTTTCCGGGACATAGAACTGCCAGTTCGTGTTCGTGGCGAAACTGACCGCGGTGTTCAGGGAGAGGTCCCACGGCACCGGGCCAAGGCCGGAGGGGTTGAGGGGGAGGAGCTGCTGGGTCTCCTGGAGGAGGAAGGGCACGATGAGGCAGATCCCCGAGAAGACCATCAGGGCAATGCCAAACATCCTCCAGTCCATCTCCTGCCCGGGCTTCACTCCCGATGAGCGGAGGAGCCAGCCCTCGATTGGGCCGGTGAGCGGGGAGAGGAACGTCGGTTCCCCCGTAAGCACCTTTGCCATGAACCCCCCGAGGGGGATAATGAGGGCCGCGCCCGCGGCGAAGAAAAATATGAGCTGGAGCCAGTCGGACCCCCGCATACCCGGGACGGGCGTCTCGTTGTAGCTCCCCTGAGAGACCGGGACGAGATCAGGGGCCGGCGAGCCCGGGCCCCGGGTCGCCAGGTCATCGAGTGCGAGGTTCAGCGAAAGGACGTTCACCCGCGGCTCCCCGAAGATCCCGAGCTGTCTGCCCTGGATATGACCGGCGACCAGCCCCTGCACCTCCCCCTCGCTCAGGTTCCGCACCCGGGCCACCCTGGGGACCTGGTAGTACGCGGCAGCGACACTGATATCGGGATCGAGGCCGCTCCCCGATGCGGTGACGAGGTCGACCGGAATGAGCCGGGTATTCGCCGGGTCGGCGGCGTGGAGGGCATCGACCCGGGCCTGTACCGCATCGAGGAGCACCGGGTTGGAGGGCCCCAGATTCGAGCCCCCGGAGGCACTCGCATTATAAGGGACGAGGGCGGTGGCCGAGGGGCGTCCCCAGAAGTAGACCGGGGAGGAGAAGGGCTGCCCGATGAGCGAGGATCCGACGACCTTCCCGTCGTGCACCATGAGATCCCCGTTCGCCTGGACGGGGAAGACCAGCTGGGCGATGCCGGTGACGAGGACCGGGTAGAGGACCCCGGTGAGGAGGGTGAGGAGCAGGAAGATGACGAGGGCGGGCCTGAGCTGGCTCCTTGCCATGGAAACGGTTTCCCGCAACACGGCCGGATCACCCATCCCGGGCCCCTCCCACCTGGAGGAATGTACCCCTGATCCAGCGTGCAGGTTGTAACTATTTATGGTACTTGATATCCGTGCCCATCGTCACCCGGGCAATTTCATTTGATGGGGTATCGTCACGTCGGGAAAGAGCCGGGAAGGGGAAGAGGCATTCCATGAAATTATCCTTAAAAGTATCCCCCGCGCACCATCAAGGGGGGAAGGGACCCATACCGCCTGAGCCAGTCTTATATAGGTAGACCCCGATAGGGAGAGACCATGGAAAAGTCATATGCAATCCAGACCCTGATCTTCTTCCTCATCGTGATCCCGGGAGCATGGCTTGCCTGGACCCTCTCCGGCATGAATATCATGACGACCTTCTGGGCGATCCTCTGGATCGGCCTCATCGCCATCGTGATTGCCGCCTCCTTCAAGGTCGCCGACCAGTGGGAGAAGGCGGTGGTCCTCCGGCTCGGGAAGTATTTCGGCCTCAAGGGCGCCGGCCCCTTCCTCATCATTCCCATCGTCGACCGGGTGGCGTACTGGATCGACCTCCGGATCATCACGACCACCTTCATGGCCGAGAAAACGCTCACGAAGGACACGGTCCCCGTCGACGTTGAGGCGGTGCTCTTCTGGAAGGTGGTGGACTCGGAGAAGGCCGCCCTCGCGGTGGAGAACTACCGGACCGCTATCAGCTGGGCCTCCCAGACCGCCCTCCGGGAGATCATCGGGAAGTCGATGCTCGCCGACATGCTCGAGAACCGGGAGAAGCTCGACAAGGAACTCCAGCACATCATCGACCTGCGGACCGAGCAGTGGGGCGTGAACATCAGCTCCGTGGAGATCCGGGACATCCTCATCCCCCAGGAGCTTCAGAACGCGATGTCCATGCAGGCCCAGGCCGAGCGGGAGCGCCAGGCCCGGGTCATCCTCGGGGACTCCGAGAAGCAGATTGCCCAGAAGTTCGAGGAGGCGGCAAGGACCTACCAGGACAACCCGACGGCACTGCACCTGAGAGCCATGAACATGCTCTTCGAGGGCCTGAAGACGGGCAACCCGACCCTCGTCATCGTTCCCGCGTCGGTCCTTTCCACCATGAACCTGGGTGATACGACCGGCGTGGTCGCCCTCGCCCAGAACCTCGAGAACCAGAAGGAGAAGGCGAAACTGGCGGGGCAGGTGGAGAAGGAGATGGGAGGGGGGTACAAGCCACCCAAATAATCTTTCCGAGAATCGCGAGAGGATCGGGAGGAGATCGGCCCTCTACCATTCCCCCTATCCGGTTCACCAGGAAAATGCCAAGGATCCCGCGTGGGTGAAGGAAAAGATGTTCAGGTGTCTGCAGGGGAAGAAGTCGGGGTGCCCTTTCGTCGGCAGGTCAATCCTGATCAGCCTTCTCATCCCCGGATTCCCGCCATCCTTCGTATCCTTCCCTGAAGAGAAAGAGTGAGATGAAGAGACCGGCGAGGGGGTCTGCCTGCCAGAACCCGAAGAGCTGATTTGCCCCGAGGCCCGCGAGGAGGCCGACAGAGAGGAAGGCACAGGCAAGGGTCTCCTTCGAGTCCGCTATGAGCGCCCTGCTGCCGATACCCATCCCGACTTGCTGTTTCCTCCAGGCGAGCATGGGCATGATGAGGATGGAGAGGAGGGCGATAATGATTCCCGCGGAGGAAGGCTGGGCGGCCTCGCGGAAGATGAGCTTCGCCCCGGACTCATAGAGGACGTAGGCGCCGAGGATGAAGAAGGTCAGGGCGACGAACCGCTGTGCCCTCCGTTCGACACGTTCTTCTTCGTCTCTTGAGATATGACCGTGCCGGCGGAGACGCCAGATGAGAACCAGTCCCGAGAGGGATTCTACGATGCTATCCAGCCCGAAGCCGATGAGGGCAATCGACCCGGCCAGGTTGCCGAAAACGATGGATGCCACCGCCTCGACAATGTTGTAGCCGACCGTGAAGTATTCGAGGTGGAGGGCAGTCTGGTGGAGGGTTGGAGCCGGTGACGCCATCTTGAGCCGGCCAGGATTTCCTGACGAGGACATCTGATGCGAGGGACCGGATTCGAACCGGTGAACCCCTTCGGGAACGGACCCTAAATCCGCCGCCTTTGGCCGGGCTTGGCAACCCTCGCAGTACAAGGGTTCAGGCTCGCAGGCGATAAATCCCTTCCCCAGGGGAGAAAACCGGTTGCTCAGGGAGGCTGAGTCTGCCCCGTCCTTCCCTCCATCCGCAGCCTGTACCACGACACCCCGAGGGCCGCGACAAGGGGGCCGAGGAGGAACCCCGAGATGCCGAGGAGGAGGATGCCGCCGATGAAGCTCGCGAACATGAGGACCGGGGAGAGGAGCGTACGCCTCCCCATGAGGATGGGCCTGATCGTGACCTCCGGGAGGAGGGCCACCACCAGGTACCCGATGAAGAAGACGAGGAGGAACCCCCGGAGGTCCCCGAGGGCCAGGGAATAGAGGAGGAGGACCACCATGGGGATGGAGGCCCCGAGGACGGGCACGAGCTCGCAGAAGGCGGTGACGAGGGAGAGGTAGAGGACGTGCCCATACCCCAGGATCCAGAAGAAGGGAAGGGAGAGCCCGAAGGTAAGGCCCACGATGAGGAGGTGGACCACGATGACCGCGTAGAGGGTGTCCACCGAGACCGCGGCCAGGTTCGGGTACACCGAGAGCCACGACGGCGGGATACGGGGAAGGACCGCCCGGAGGACCGCCTCCCCCTTCCAGAGGGCGAGTCCGAGGGAGAGGAAGAAGAGGCCGACCCTCGGGGTGAGGAGCACGGACTCGAGGGAAAGGGAGAGCCAGAAGCCCGCGAGGGCCTGGACAGAGCCCTCGATCCAGGCGACGGCCGTATGGACCGTCCCCTCGGGAATCCCTGCGGTGGTGAGCTGGGGCGAGAGGGCCTCGATGCCCGACGCGATCCGCCCGAGGATCTCCTCGTTCGTGGCGAGGTTCTCCTGCATCGCCTGGATGGTGACGAGGATCCCGGCAGAGAGGAGGAGGAGGGTCACGAGGGCGATGGCGAGGGCCGAGAGCCACCCGGGCAGGCGGCGTTCCAGCCGGTTCTTCGCCGGGGCGGCCACGACGGCCACGGCGATCCCGAAGGGGATCATGTCCAGCCAGTGCCAGAACAGGGCGAAGATGGCCGCAATGGCGAGAAGCAGGATGGCAAGGAGGATCTTCCGCCGGAGGTGGTGCGTCATGGATCGCCGGATAAGGATGGGGCCTCTACGTATAAAGAATCCCGCGAATTCCGGGGAACCGGGGGCCTGTAGCCCGTCCCTTCCGTCGCATACGGCTCCGAAATCGGAGAACCGGTACCTGGGATTCCTTTATAAGCACGGGCCGGGATACCCTTGATCAATGCTTCGGCACAGCTGCGGGTACGAGGCCAATTTCCACTGCAAGAACTGCCACCTCCCCCTCTCCCACGACGAGAGGATCGGCCTCTACTGCAAGAAGTGCGGGAGGAGAATCACCACCGTCTGCCCCGGCTGCGGCCGGCCGTGGTGATCAGGTCTGGGAGAGGAGCCACTGGGCGTATTTTGCCCGGAGCATGCGGAGCTCCTGCGGCGAGAGATCCTTCCTGCCCTCCCTCTCGAGGAAGCTCTGGAGCTGGTTCACGACCTCCTCGGCATCGGGGTAATCCTTCACCTCGAGGTACGCGGGGGCGGTCCTGACATCGATCACCTCCCCGCAGATATGGCAGAGCTTGTGCCGCTGGAAGCGGTCCACGTAGGTGAAGGTGCTGCAGCCCGGGCAGCGGATCACGATATACACAATGGGAGATCCCTGTGTCGGATGATATAGTTTCTCGTAGACGGGAACGTCGACTGGTGGGAAGGGAAGGACCCCGGAATCCTGATACCGACGGAAAAAAGGGAAATGCCTAGTAGAGGATGTTCAGGATGAAAATTGCCACCCCGATGGCGGCCGCCACGACGGCCACCGTATAGGGGCTGATCTGGAGGGCACGCCGGTCCGTGCTCTCGTAGTAGTTGACGAGGCCCGCCGAGGAGATGAGCCTGCCCCCCTGCTTTTTTGCCATGCACAGCTATTACCCGGACAAGGTATAAATAGGTATCAGGGATGACGCAGGCAGACTTCCAGGTGAGCGGGCATGCCATCGTCGGCAGGGATCTCGATCTCCGGCCCGTCCGGATTACCGTGGAGGAGGGGGTGATCCGGGAGATCGCCGAGATCTCCTCCCCTCCTCCCGTCTGGATCTGCCCGGCCCTCTTCAATGCCCACACGCATCTCGGGGATACCGTCGGGATGGACATGCCATGGTCAGGCCCCCTCGAGGACCTGGTCACCCCGCCCGGCGGCCTGAAGCACCGCCTTCTCAAGACAAGCCCCAGGCGCACCCTCCGGGAGGGGATGCGCGCGAGCATCGGGGTGATGGTCAGGTCAGGGACGGCGGGCTTCGCCGACTTCCGGGAGGGCGGGGAGGCGGGGGTCCGTGACCTCCGGGCGGCGGCGGAGGGCCTCCCCTGCCGGCCGGTCATCTTTGGCCGGGACGGGGGGCAGGGGATCGCCGAGGGACTCGGGATCCCGAGTGTCCGGGACTTTTCGGATGCCGAGGCGGCCGTTTCCGCCGCAAGAAGGGAAGGGAAACTCGTGGCCTTCCATGCCGGCGAACGGGATCCCCTCGACATCGACGGTGCCCTCGCGCTCGAACCGGATCTCCTGATCCACTGCACCCATGCCGAGGACCGGCACCTCCGCGAGATTGCCGACCGGGATATCCCCGTGGCCATCTGCCCCCGGTCCAACTGGATCCTCGGGGTCTCGTCATCGAGGGATCACCCGCCCCTTGAGCGGATGCTCACATTCGGGGTCACCCTGCTCCTCGGGACCGACAATGCCATGTTCGTCCAGCCCGACCTCTGGGCGGAGATGGCCTTTGCGAGCACCGTCTATCCGATCCATCCCCGGGAGATCCTCGCGGCGGCGATCCGGGGATCGGGGCGGTTTCTTTCCGGGGGTTTCATCGAGGAGGGCTCCCCGGCGCGATTCCTGGTCATCAACCCGGCGGGATCCAACCTCTCCTTCAGCCGGGACCCGGTCGCCTCCCTCGTACGGAGGACGGGGCCCTCGGATATCAGGGAAAAATATTTATTTTCACCGGATAAGTACGTAACGCAGCCATTTTGAGTGTGCCTATGTTCCAATCCATCCTTGCAGCGATAGATGGGTCGAAGAAGAGCGAGGCAGCCCTGGACATCGCCATCGGGGAAGCGAAAGTTCACGGGGCCGCGCTCCATGTCGTCTACGTCATCGAGACGGGGCTCTTCTCGTCCATCCCCATGGACAACACCTGGGAGGTGATCTACGGGCTCCTGGAGAACCAGGGGAAGGAGGCCCACCTCGCCGCGGCGAAGCGGGCCCAGGCCCAGGGGGTCGCCATCACCACCCACCTGAAAGAGGGCCATGCCGGAAACGAGATCATCAAGCTCGCCCGGGAAACGGGTGCAGACCTGATCGTGCTCGGCTCCCATGGCAAGAGCAACCTGGACCGGATCCTCCTGGGGAGCATCTCCTCCTTCGTCGTGAGCCACTCCCCGGTCTCCACCCTGGTGGTGAGGTCATGACGGGGACAGAGGTCAGGGATTTCATGACCCCTGACGTGGTGTCCGTCGAGATTCCGGGGAACCGCGACGACGTCCTCAAGATCCTGAAGCGCACGGGGATCAGCGGCGTCCCGGTTCTCAAAGAGGGGAAGCTCGTCGGGATCATCACGAGGAAGGACATGCTCCGGAAGTCGGAGGAGACCCAGCTCGGCCTCCTGATGACCCGGAATCCGGCGACCATCGCCCCCGATGCCTCCCTCGAGGAGGCAGCCAGGCTCATCATCGAGAAGAAGGTGCGCCGGCTCCCGGTGGTCGAGGACAAAGCCCTCGTCGGGATTCTCTCGGTCGCGGACCTCGTGACCGCCATCGCCCAGCAGAAGAACCGGATGGAGATCAAGGACCGGCTCACGAGCACCACCTTCGCCCTCTGGGAGGAGACCCCCCTCGTCCTCGTGGGAAGGGTCATGGAGATCTCGGGGGTGGACGCCATCCCCATCCTGGACGGCGAGGGGGTTCTCTCCGGGATCATCTCCGAGCGGGACCTCATCAAGCACTCCTCCATCGAGGACTCGGTGGAGACCTCGGACTTCTCCAATGGCACGGACGACGACGAGTGGACCTGGGAGAGCATCCGGGACCTCCACACCCTCTCCTTCGGCGTCTCGAAGGTGAAGCTCCCGGCCCGGCCGGTGAAGACCGCGATGGTCACGAACGTCGTCTCGGTGCCCCTGAACTCCGAGGTCGGCGAGTGTGCCCTCAAGATGAAGCGGGCCCGGGTGGACCAGCTCCCCGTGGTGAACAGCGACAAGCGCCTCGTGGGGATGCTCTTCGACCGGGAGATCATCCGGGTCCTCTGCGATGGGGGACAATCATAATATTTAAGTGAAAGAAGCGCGTTGTATGGATTGACACTCTTATAGACGTTGGCGTTTTTCAAAAGGAGGTAAACTCTTTGCAGGAATTATCCCAGGAGACCATGAAGGGGACGACCACCATCGGGCTCGTCTTCAAGGATGGCGTGATCCTCGCCACCGAGAGGAGGGCCACCATGGGGAACCTCGTGGCCAGCAAGAAGGCGAAGAAGGTCTACCAGATCGCGGACCGGATCGGGATGACCACGGCAGGGGGGGTGGGCGATGCCCAGCAGCTCGCCCGGATCATTACCGTCGAGTGCAGCCTCTACCAGATCCGGCGGGGAAGGCCCATCTCGGTCGGGGCGTCCTCGACGCTCCTCTCGAACTACCTGAACCAGAACCGGTACTACCCGTACTATGTCCAGCTCCTCGTGGGAGGCGTCGACGAAACGGGGCCGAGCGTCTACTCGGTGGATGCGATGGGGGGCGCGACCCGCGAGGAGGAGATCGTGTCCACGGGCTCCGGTTCGCCCATGGCCTACGGCGTGCTCGAGGACCGCTACCGGCCTGACATGGGGGAGCAGGAGGCGGTGGACCTCGCGGTGCGGGCCCTCCGGGCCGCCATGCGCCGGGACATCGCCTCGGGCGAGGACATCAACGTCGTCGTCATCACGAAGGAGAAGTACGAGGAGTTCATCGTGGAGAACGGCCAGAAACACCCCATTTCTGCCTCTGCATAACCCCTTTTTTCCGACGGACGGTTTTTTTATGACCATTGAGGACAGGTTAAGGGATCTCAAGGAAAAGATCGACGGTATCGTACCCGCCGGGATCTCGGTCTCCCAGGTCGAGTTCGAGGGCCCCGAGCTCGTCATCTACACCGAGGACCCGAAGAAGTTCGCGGACCAGGCCGACCTCATCAAGATCCTGGCCCGCGACCTCCGGAAGAGGATCGTGGTA
>DATGDI010000139.1:0-1877 GCA_035310965.1 Methanomicrobiales archaeon | reverse complement strand
AGGGCCCGGCCCTTCTCGCAGATGTCCGGCGCGTTCCCCAGGATCTCCCCCACCAGGTACCGCTCGCCGTCGATGACCCCGTCCGGCCGGCAGAGCTCGAAGGACTTGCACTCCTCCTTGTTGCAGGAGACCTCGAAGGTGATCCGGGAGTTCATGATGGCCATGTCAGCGTTCACGAGCGCGACGATGGGCGACTCCACCACCTCCACCGCGCAGGTCCCTCCCTCGTGGATGGAGCAGTCGTGGGGGGCCGTGGTTCGGACCGAGACGATGCGGTACTTCCTCCCCGGCTGGAGGTTGTTGCAGGCCTTCCTGACCCGGCAGCCCTCACAGTCGGAGAGCTCCCCCTCGAAGATGAATTCAAGGCCCGGCCGGGCGAGGAGCCTCCCGATGAGGGTCACCTTGGGTTTTGCCTCGGGCATACCGATCTAGTCTTTGGAGAGCATCCTGATTAAGGTCTCTGCCGATTCCCGGGTGATCCCCGTGTCCAGGATGGTGAAGCGATCGGGCCGGATGGTCGACGCGAGGAGGAGGGCCTCCACAGCGGTCGCATCGTCGATCCCGATCTCCGCCGGGGAGGTCGGGGCCCCGATCTTTTTCAGAGCCTCCCGGGCCCCCCTCCAGTCCCCCCCGTGGAGGAAGAGGGTGATGAGGGTCCCGATCCCGCACTTCTCCCCGTGGAGCCCCTTCCCCGGCGCGATCCGGTCGAGGGCATGGGAGAACTTGTGCTCCCCGCCGCTCGCCGGCCGCGAGGATCCCGCGATGGACATGGCCACTCCCGAGGCGACGAGGGCCTTCACCACCATCCAGGCGGTTTCCTCGCTGTTCGGCTTGACGAGGTCCGCGTTCCGGATCATCCCCTCGGCGGTCATCCGGGAGAGGGTGGAGGCGTATTCGGAGATGGGCTCCCCCTTGAGCCGGTGGGAGAGCTCCCAGTCGAGGACCGCGGACTCGTTGGAGATGATGTCGGCGCACCCCGAGGCGAGGAGCCGGTGGGGGGCCGAGGCGATGATCCCGGTGTCGGCGACGATGGCGACCGGCGGGTGGGCCTGGAGGGAGAGGTTCCCCTCCGGGGTCGGGACCGAGGCCGAGGCCGAGGCGATTCCGTCGTGGGATGCCGCGGTTGGCACGGAGATGAACTGGCGATCGGTGTTGAAGGAGGCGACCTTCGCCGTGTCGATGATCTTCCCGCCCCCGACGGCGACAAGGATCTCCGCCTTGCGGGCCTCCTTCTCGGCCTCCCGGATCACGGCCGGGCTGATCTCTTCGGCAAGGAAGGTGCGGGTGTCGTACCTCCTGGAGAGCATCGCGATGACCTTTTTCCCGGCCACCCCCAGGGTGTGCCTCCCCGTGAGGACAAGGGCGGATTTCCCCACCGCGAGGTCCTCGCAGACCCGGGGGAGCTGCCCGAGGACGCCGTGGCCGACGAGGACGTCCCGGGGGAGCTGCATCCATTTGGACTTGTCAAAACCTTTATTCCTCAGTACTTTCATACCCTGCGCCCGGTTCTGATTGATCATGATTGGGGATTTCATCAATAAATATTACATCGCTGGCATTGTCCAGGGCCAGCCCTATAACATCGTGGATACCGCCACCTATGCCATCGTTCTCGTCATTTCCGTATACCTCGTATATCGCTGGCTCCGCCGCTCGGGGGTGGCCCTGGACGGGCCGTTCATCCTTGCCACCATCCCCTTCGTCGTCCTGGGCGGGCTCCTCCGGGTGGTGGAGGACACGGGGATGATCGGGCCTCCCGCGAAGTACCTGCTCATCACCCCCCTCATCTTCTTCGTCGTTTTCTTCATCACAGCCGCGGCTCTCGTCCTCTCCCGGACCCTCGAGAAGCACAGGCTCGTTCCCCGGTTCCGTACCTT
>DATGDI010000138.1:0-9300 GCA_035310965.1 Methanomicrobiales archaeon | reverse complement strand
GTACCGCTACTAGGTACCGCCTTTACGGGAAAAGGAAGAAGAGGCCGGCCGCGATAAGGCCTCCCGTCAGGGTCGCGATGAGATTCGTCCCCGCGTTCCCGATCACCCCCCTGTTTTCGAGGAGCGCCCCCACAAGGCTGTCGACGTTCGAACCGGCGAACCCGGCGAGGACCGCAAAGAGGAGCATCCGGGAGGATCCGATCCCGAGGAGGAGGGCGCTCGCCGCGATGGCCACCGATGCGCAGAGGGCCGAGGCCTCGCCGAGCATGGTGATCCCCCCGTTTGTCCCCTTCGGAACGGGCTCGAGGGTGGTGATGAGCACCGGGTCATGGGAGGTCATCCCTATCTCGCCCCCCATGGTATCGGCCGCCGCGGTGGCCACGCTGCCGAGGAAGAGGGCCAGGGGGAGCGGGTTCCCACCCGAGAGGCCGTAGAGAACCGCGGCCGCGACCCCGACGATGCCGTTTGCAAAGACGTTCACGTACCCCCGGACGCCCCCGTGGGATTCCGCGATCCCCGCCGCCGCCTTCGCCTCGAACCGGTACCGGGTGGCACCCGATCCCATGGCCAGGAAGGCGATCATGACGAGGAACCACCGCACGTCGGCGAAGACGATGAGGATGATCCCGACGAGGGTTCCCGAGAAGAGTCCGCTCACGTCCGCGACCCGGAACCGGTAGGCGAAGTACCCGAAGGAGAAGGCGACGACGATGGCGAGGAGGAGGATCTGGGCCGGGACCTGGTAGTTCAGGTCCTCGAAGAGGTACATGGTCATGGCTACCCCGAGGCCCTCCACCATGAGCACGTCGTTCCTCTCGCGGAGGGCAGACTTGAGGAGGACCGCGACCACCACGCCCAGGATGAGGAGGAGGGGATCCCGGTGCCCGAGGGAGAGCATCGCGAGAGCCCCCCCGGCGGCTGAGGCGGCGAAGTAGGTGAGGTACCGGTGGTGGCCCCCCGGGTTTGACCGGTAGGCGATCTCCCCGACGATGACAATCCCAAGGGTGGCGGCGAAGATGAGGAGGGGAAGCCACCCGAGGCCGTAGAGGATGGCGAGGATGACGATGGAGATGGAAATAGACCGGGTCCCCCGGATGAGGTACAGGATCCCGGAGAAGACGATGACGAGGATAGAGAGGATGAAGGGGGGCTCGATGAAAGGAGCGGCGAGGATGCATCCCGCCGTCAGGGCAAGGGCCGAGAGGATCCCGGTGTACTGCATGATCCCCTCGCGGGACCTCATCCTTCCGGGTGGGCTCCCCGCCTCAGGGCCGGGGTCCGCCACGGGCCTCTTCATTCCCTGAAACATCTGAACCCGAATGGATAATCCTTTTTGGTGACCGCCTTCCTGCCGAGGCCCGCCTGTCACGGCCGCGTAAGGGATTCACGGGAGGAGATCGTGCTTCGGATCCTCCGTGCGGGGATGATGAACGTAAGTCGTGAAGGTTGGCCATGCTCTCCCCCGCGCCAGTACCGGTCAGGAATGAAAGGTATTTTTTTCCTTGAGGATCAAAAATGAGAAGGCACAACCGCGCCTGGACGGAAAATTTGGCCCCCTCACCCGAAATTCCCAAGCACTATGACTTCGCTGAGGCAGAGGAACGGTGGCAGCGGACCTGGCGGGACGAGGAGAATTACTTTGACCGGCACTCCGACAGGCCTCGGTACATCATCGACACGCCCCCTCCCTACCCGACGGGGAACTTCCACATCGGGAACGCCCTGAACTGGTGCTACATCGACTTCATCGCCCGGTACAAGCGGATGCAGGGATACAACGTCATGTTCCCCCAGGGGTGGGACTGCCACGGCCTTCCCACCGAGG
This sequence comes from Methanomicrobiales archaeon, assembly GCA_035310965.1. Taxonomy (GTDB): domain Archaea; phylum Halobacteriota; class Methanomicrobia; order Methanomicrobiales; family JACTUA01; genus JACTUA01. The sequence continues at coordinate 7,475 of DATGDI010000138.1, read as the reverse complement.
TGAAGGTGGAGGAGATCCACGGCATCACGAAGAACGATGTCTCCCGGGAGGAATTCCGGCGGATGTGCCGGGAGCTCACGGAGAAAAACATCGGGCTCATGAGGGCCACCCTGCGCCGGCTCGGATTCTCGGTCGACTGGTCGAACGAGTATATCACGATGCGTCCCGAGTACTTCGGCAAGACCCAGAAATCCTTCCTCCGGATGTTTCGCGACGGGTACATCTACCAGGCCGAGCACCCGGTGAACTTCTGCATCCGGTGCGAGACCGCCATCGCCTTTGCCGAGGTGACCTACCAGGAGCGGGAGACCACCCTCACGACCTTCCTCTTCGACGGGGTCGAGATCGCGACCACCAGGCCCGAGCTGCTTGCGGCCTGCGTCGCGGTGGCGGTCCACCCGGAGGACGAGCGCTTCACCCGGCTCCACGGGAGGGAGCTCACCGTCCCCTTCTTCGGCCAGAAGGTCCCGGTGCTCCAGGACGAGGCGGTCGACCCGACCTTCGGGACGGGCGCGGTCATGATCTGCACCTTCGGGGACAAGCAGGACGTCCACTGGTGGAAGCAGTACAATCTCCCCCTGCGGAAGGCCATCGACCGGAAGGGGATGATGACCGGGATCGCCGGGAAGTACGCCGGGATGACGGTGGGGGATGCCCGGAAGGCCATCGTCGCCGACATGAAGAAGGAGGGGCTCCTCCGGGGCGAGAAGCGGATCACGCAGCGGGTGGGGAGTTGCTGGCGGTGCAAGACCCCCATCGAGATCCTCTCCGAGCGCCAATGGTTCATCAAGGTGAAGCACGACGAGATCCTGAAGGCCGCGAGGGAGGTGACCTGGATACCGGCGCACATGCGGACCCGTCTCGAGAACTGGGTCGCCCAGATGGAGTGGGACTGGTGCATCTCGAGGCAGCGGATCTTTGCAACCCCCATCCCGGTCTGGTTCTGCGAAGCCTGTGGCGAGATGATCCTCCCGTCGGAGGAGGACATTCCCGTGGACCCGACCCTCACCCTGCCGAAAACCCCCTGCCCGAAGTGCGGGGGGAGGGACTTCACCCCCGAGGAGGATGTCCTCGACACCTGGATGGACTCCTCCATCTCCGTCCTCCATGTGACCGGCTGGGACGGAAAGACGACACCGCCCCTCTTTCCCGCCCAGCTCCGGCCCCAGGGGCATGACATCATCCGGACCTGGGCCTGTTACACCATCCTCCGCTCGGTGGCCCTCACGGGGCAGAAGCCCTGGGACGGCATCCTCGTGAACGGCATGGTCCTCGGCGAGGACGGCTTCAAGATGTCCAAGAGCCGGGGGAACATCATCCAGCCCGAGGAGATCATCGGCAAGTACGGGGCAGACTCCTTCCGGCAGTGGTCGGCCTCGGGCGCGGCGACGGGTTCGGACATCATGTTCAACTGGAACGATGTCGTCGCCGCATCCAGGCTCCAGACGAAGCTCTGGAACATCGTCCGGTTCATCCTCCCGAAAATTGGGGACCGTGTGTACGATCCGGCGGAGGCGACTGTCCTCGCCGACCGCTGGCTCCTCACCCGGCTGTCGGAGACCGTATCCGCGGTCACCGCTGCCATGGAGACCTACGACTTCGACCAGGCACTGAAGGCGATCCGCGAGTTTGCATGGGATGTCCTCGCCGACCAGTACATCGAGCTCGTCAAGGGGAGGCTCTACTCGGAGGGAAGGGACCGGGAGAGTGCCGCCGCGGCCCTCTCCATTACCCTCGATGCCCTCCTCCGGATGCTCGCCCCCTTCCTCCCCCACTTCTCCGAGGAATGTTATCACCACCTGAGGGGGAGGTCGGTCCACCACGAATCCTGGGTTACCTTCCGGTTCACCAACGATTCCGCCCGGGAGAAGGGGGATCTCCTGGCCCGGGTGGTCTCCGGCCTCAGGACGTACAAGCACGATCACGGGCTGGCCCTGAACGCACCCCTCGGGCGGCTGACCATCTACGCGGGAACAGCCCTCGAGGAGGGAGGAGACGCGGCCCGGGCCCTCAATGCCGGGGTCGTGTGGATGGCCGGGGAACCGAGGCTCGAGAAGCGGGTTAGCGATGTGAAGTTCAACATGGGGGTCGTCGGCCCCGCCCTCAAGGGGAAGGCCCGCGGGTTCATGGAGGCAGTCCGCCGGCTTCCCCCCGGATCCCTCGAAAATCCCCCGTCCGCCATCCTCCTCGGCGGGGAGGAGGTCCCGGTCCCGGCCGGCGCTTTTTCCCCGGCCTTCTCCTACGCCATCGGCGGGAAGGACGTGGACGTGGTCACCGTCGGCGACGTGATCGTGGCCGTCGAGCGAGCTCCCTGATCCCTGACTCCACGAACCGGTGGATTTCCCCCGCCGGGAGGAGAGCGTCCACGAGGACGAACCGCGCCGGATCGGACTCGGCGAGGGTGAGGTAGTTCTTCTGGACTCTATCGAGGAGGGGACCGTCCTCGAAGTGCTCCCTGCGCTTATCCGCGGGGAGGCGCCTGATAGCCTCGTCGGGGGGGATGAGGAGGAGGAAGGTCCGGTCCGGGACAACAGTCCAGCCATCGTGGAGGGCCCGTAGCCATGCCATCGGGTCCGGGAGCCTTCCCTCCAGCAGGGCGCCCTGGTAGGCGTACCTGCTGTCGGTGTACCGGTCCGAGATGACGAGCCTTCCCAGATCGAGGGCCGGTCGCACGACCGTCTCCAGGTGGGCCGCGTGGTCCGCGACGAAGAGGAGGGCCTCGGTCACCGGATCCACCCGCTCCGCGATGGCCCGCCGGACCGCATCCCCCACCCAGGTGGAGCCCGGCTCCCGGGTAAAGACCGGGTCCAGGTCCGAAAGAGTTTCGCGGAGGGCCGCGACGAGGGTGCTCTTCCCGCTCCCGTCGATTCCTTCGAGGGTGATCAGCAGAGGGATCCCCTCCTTACCCATTCGAGGGGGATGGTTCCCCGGTGCACCCCGGTGGCCACGATGGCCCCGTCGAAGCCTGCCTCCCTGAGCTGCTCCAGGTCCGCGACCGACGCCACCCCTCCCCCGTAGAAGAGCCTCCTTTTGCAGATATCCCTGAATTCCCCGATTTCAGGGGAGAGCCCGGAACCGGTTCCCACCCTCCCGAGGTTGAGGAGAATGCATCCCTCGAAAGCCCAGCCCCCGGCCATCGCGAGGATCACCCTCGGGTCCTCCCCGCCCGGGATGACCTTCCCGTCCTTCACGTCCACCGACAGGAACCCCCCGGGGTAGCCCGCGAGGTCCCGGCCCCCGGTCTCTGTCCCGACGACGTTCACCAGGTTCTCCCCCTCCAGGTAATCCGCAGGGGACCGGATCCCCCGGTCGACGTAGGACCTGCCGACCAGGCGGGAGCACGCCCTGATGGCATCGTCATGGTTCCCTGACCTCGTGATCCGGTCCAGGTCCGCAATGTAGAGGAACCTCGGGGAGATGGCAGAGACGATCTCCTCGGGGCGGGATGATGGGATTCCCGGAAGAAGGAGCGGCCGGTAGGTCGACCGTTCCCCACGGGCGCCGTGGACGACCCTTCCTTTCATCAGGTCCAGGGCGAGGACGAGGTCCATGGGAAGAGGTGCATGTTGAAAGGATATAAGCGATGGGTATCCCGCCGATGAGCGCGGCCTCCGGGATCGGAAGGGAGAGCCCGTCGATAGGAGGTAGGGCCTGCCGTGAGAAACGATATAAGAGAGCAGGTCGATACCCGGTTTGACCATGCCTGCCATGTCGGGAACAGAGATCACCTCCCTCGTCGTGGAACTCGTCTGCGGGGTCGCCATCGGGGCCATCCTGATGAACGTCCTCCAGGATGCCATCAACCCCATCATCGTCTTCGTCATCATCATCGCCACCATCATTGCCATCCTCGACTTCGCCGACTACATGCCGGCCTTCTCCATCGCCTACTTCACGGGCTATGTCGTGGAATTTCTCCACTCCTTCGCCGGGATCTTCGATGGCCTCGAGATCCCGGTCCTCGTCATCGCCCTCATCGGGATAGGGGCGGTGGTGGCGATGAAGGCCAGGCGAAAGAGGGACCGGAAGACCCTCTAGCGTCCCGGCCGGTGCCGGGGAGACTTTTCACGCCGGGCCGGGAACTCCCTTTATCCTGCCCGGCTCGGGGCCGGCCCCCAGCTTCCCCGGGGCACCCTCCCTTCGCGGTCCGGGGCTTCCCCGGGACCCGCCCGGAGGTTGCCATCGGGGAAACAGCAACCGCTATTAACCACGACGTACCACCATCTTCCATGTTCCTTCTTGTCAGCCCGTGCAGTATCGAGGAGGCATCCCGATCGCTTGCCGCTGACATCATCGATGTGAAGAGGCCCTCCGAGGGATCCCTCGGCGCGAACTTCCCCTGGGTGATCCGGGCCGTGAAGGGCATGACCGCAAAACCGGTCAGCGCCGCCATCGGTGATTTCGACTACCGGCCCGGGGGCGCGGCCCTCGCCGCCTATGGCGCGGCCTGCGCCGGGGCCGATTACGTGAAGGTCGGCCTCAAGTTCAGCGGGACGGAGCAGGCCCGGGAGCTCATCGGGGCGGTGGTGAGGGCGGTGAAGGAGGAGTTCCCCGGGAAGTCCGTGGTCATCGCCGCCTACGCCGACCATGCCCGGCTCGGGACCATCCCCCCCTTCGAGGCGGCCTGCCTCGCCGCCGAGGGGGGTGCCGACGTGGCCATGATCGACACCGGCCTGAAGGACGGCCGGAGCACCTTTGAGTTCATGGACGAGGCGACCCTCACGGATTACACCCTCGCGAACCGGGGGCTGGGGCTCCTCACCGCCCTCGCCGGGTCCCTCCGGTTCGAGGACATCGGGGCGTTAAAGAGGATCAACCCCGACATCATCGGGGTCCGGGGGATGGTCTGCGGGGGCGACCGGTCGGCCGCCATCGAGCCCGCCCTCGTGGAAAAGGCGCTCAGGATGATCGGGTGATCCCCATGTTCCTCGAAAAACTCGACATGCCCCTCGCCATCACCTTCGATGACGTGCTCCTCGAGCCCGCCGCCTCCTCCACCGAGCCGGACCAGGCGGATGTCCGCAGCCGGTTCTCGAGATCCGTCCCCCTGAACATCCCCCTCGTTTCGGCCGCCATGGACACGGTGACCGAATCATCGGTGGCCATCGCCCTCGCGAGGGAGGGTGGGATCGGGGTCATCCACCGGAACATGTCCGCCGAACTGGAGACCCAGGAGGTCCGGGCGGTCAAGCACGCCGAGGACCTCATCCAGAGGAATGTCATCACGGTAGGGACCGATGCGACCGTCGCCGACGTCGAACGCCTCATGAACGAGCACCAGATCAGCGGCGTGCCCGTGATGAAGGGGAACCGGATCTGCGGGATCGTGAGCCGTCGCGACATCCGGGGGATCGCGAAGAAGCACGGCGGGGAGAACATCCAGCAGTTCATGACGAGGAAGCCCATCACCGCAACCGAGAGCACCACGATGGAGGAGGCCCTGGAAACCATGTACAACCGGAAGGTGGAGCGGCTCCCGGTCGTCGGAAAAAAGGGCACCCTCGTCGGGATCATCACGATGCAGGACATCCTCCACAAGCACCAGTATCCCCAGGCGAACCGGGACCGGCAGGGGAACCTCCGGGTCGCGGCCGCGGTGGGGCCCTTTGACTTCAAGCGGGCGGGGATGCTCGCCGATGCCGGGGCCGATGCCATCGTGGTGGACTGTGCCCATGGCCACAACCTGCGGGTGGTGGAGGGGGTGAAGGAGATCAAGGGGAGCCTGAAGATCGACGTGATCGCCGGGAACATCGCGACCCGGGAGGCGGCCGGGGCTCTCGCGGGCCACGTGGACGGCCTGAAGGTCGGGATCGGCCCGGGCTCCATCTGCACGACCCGGATCGTGGCCGGCGTCGGGGTGCCCCAGATCACCGCCGTCGCCGATGTGGCCGAGGTCGCCCGGGGCCACGACGTCCCGGTCATCGCCGACGGGGGTATCCGGTACTCCGGGGACATCGCGAAGGCCATCGCGGCCGGTGCCGACAGCGTCATGATCGGCTCCCTCTTCGCCGGGACCGACGAATCGCCGGGAAGGATCATCGTGATGAAGGGCCGGCGCTACAAGCAGTACCGGGGCATGGGTTCTCTCGGGGTGATGAGCAGCGGGGAGTCGAGCGACCGGTACTTCCAGAAGAAGTCCCGGGAGTTCGGGAAGACAAAGTTCGTCCCCGAGGGCGTGGAGGGGGTCACCCCCTATGCCGGGCCCATCGCCGAGGTCACCTACATGCTCGTCGGCGGCCTCAAGCAGGCCATGGGGTACGTCGGGGCGGCGACCGTCGCCGAGATCCAGGAGAAAGCCCGGTTCCGGCGCATCACCCCCGCGGGCCACCTCGAGAGCCATCCCCACAACATCCTCATCACCGACGAGGCCCCGAACTACCGGATCTTCGAGTGACCGGGATCATCTTTTTTGGGAGAGAAGACCCTAACATTTAGTTAAGGATGCTCGAGAGCGACGAGTACTCCCGGATCCTGGACATCCTGGGAAACCGGAACCGGAGGCGGATCATCAGCCTCCTGCAGCAGAAGCCCTGCTTCGTCACCGAGCTCTCGGAGCGCCTCACCCTCTCCCCGAAGGCCCTCATCGAGCACCTCGCCCTCATGGAGCAGATGGAGATCCTGGGGAGCTACCTGGACGACCGCCGGAGGAAGTACTACTACCTGACCCGGGAGATCTCGGTCAGGGTGAGTTTCGCGGAGAAGGAGGGTGCAGCCCGGTCTTTCGCCGGAAAGGACCCAGCCTGGAGGAGGACCCTCACCCTGCTCCGGCGCATGATACGGGCGAGGGAGGGGCTCATCACCAACCTCGAGCAGCTGGACCGGGACATCCAGCAGAAGGTCGGGGACCTGGCCCGGCAGGGCGGGGACCTGATCACGAGCGAGGAGGAGATGGACATCATCCTCGCCCTCACCCACTATGACCTCACCCTCGCCGAGCTCCGCGACTTCATGGATATGCCGGCCGAGGTCGTGGGCATGATCCTCGGAACCCTCATGGAAAAGCGGATCGTGGAGAAGAAGGGCGCCAAGTACTCCCTCCGGGGCATCGGGGATTCCGGATAACCGCCCGGGTGATTTCAAGCACCCCATGTAGGCCGTGCCCCGCCTCATGGTATCTTTATTTCCCCGTGAGGTAATCCGTTGCTGATGCCCGCGTCCCCTTCTTACCTCGCCCTGGCAGCGACAGGTGAGCTCCAGGATCGCATCGCCCGGGCATGCGAGCTTCTCACAGACTGCGGGGTCTGTCCCCGGCACTGCGGCGTGGACCGGACGGCCGGAGAAATCGGCTACTGCCGGGGAGGTTTCCTCCCGAGGGTTTCGAGTGCCGGTCCCCACTTCGGCGAGGAGCCGCCTCTCGTCGGGCAATCCGGCTCCGGGACCATCTTCCTCACCGGCTGCAACATGCGGTGCGCTTTCTGCCAGAACTACGGGATCAGCCAGTGCTACCACGGCGAAGAGGTCTCCTGCGGACATCT
>DATGDI010000137.1:0-1940 GCA_035310965.1 Methanomicrobiales archaeon | reverse complement strand
GAATGTCGGATCGAGTCGGATCAGCCTGGCCGACCTGAACATGTCCACCATCTTCATCGGAGCACCGGGAGGGTATGAGACTGTATCAAGGGTCGGCACCTTCCCGCCCTCCTCTACCGGCCAGTGGGCCTATGAGATCCTTGAAGACACTGCAAATGGCTACTGGGACCCCATGGAGACCCTTCACATCTCCACGAAGAGTGATAAGATCCCCGCGAGCGGTAATGTTGTCTACTTCCAGATCGTGCTCGCCGACGGAACGAAACGATCGGAAGAGTTCACGGTGAGCTGACGATGGGCGCAGGAACCATCATCGCGACCGCCATCGCCATTACCCTCCTCATTATCACCGGTTATGTACTGATCGGCGGTACTCTCTCCACAGCCCGCATGGTGACCCTGGCCCAGCAAGCCGCCGCAGAACAGGAGAGCCAAAGGCTTCATACCCGGATCGAGATTTTCAGTGTCATAACGGATAATGCCTCAGCCAGGACGTACATCGAGGTAAATAATACCGGAAGTGAAGTGGTAGGATCTTTCGATCATATGGAGGTATACCTCCTGCAGGAGGGGATCCCTTATGTATACACGAACGCTTCAGGAAACTGGACGTACACGATTCAGCCGGACCTGGTTCACCCCAACCTCCTTGATCCGGACGAGGTAGCGAATATAACCGTCTCTTATGACTCTTTACGGGGAAACGCCACGTGGGTAAAGGTGACCACCTCGAACGGGATATCCGATTCCAAATATTCCATGTTTATCTAGGAGAGATCCATGCCGCCAGATGAGAAACAGGAACTTTCAGATAAAACAGGCGAGAAGTCCAAGGCCGTCCTCATCACGGGGAAGGCCGACATCGATAAGAAGATCGACGACGGCATCCCCCTCCGGTCCCTCACCCTCATCGAGGGGGAGCATGACAGCGGGAAATCGGTCCTCATCCAGCAGATCGTCTGGGGAGCGATGAAGCAGGGGCTCTGCGCCGATATCTTCTCGAGCGAGACCACGCCGAGGGGATTCCTCCCCCAGATGGAGGCCATGAGTCTCGATATCTCGGACTACTATGCCTGGGGCTACCTCCGGCTCTTTCCCATCACCGCCCCCGGCCTCGACCTCGAGAAGGAGAACATGGAGGAGCTCCTGCAGCGCCTGGTCGGCTACATCCGCGAGTCCCCGGCCGAGGTCATCATCATCGACTCCCTGACCCTCTTCACCGAGTACACCACGAACGAGGTCATCATCGATTTCTTCACGAGCTGCAAGTCCCTCTGCGACAAGGGGAAGACCATCCTCGTGTCCCTCCACTCCTATGCCTTCGACGAGGACACCCTGGTCCGGATCCGCTCGGTCTGCGACGCCCTCCTCACCCTCAAGCGGGCCCTCATCGGGGACAAGTACCTCATGGTCCTCGAGGTGGTCAAGATCCGCGGCGCCCACAAGACGAGAGAGAACATCGTTTCCTTCGAGGTCGTCCCCGGGTACGGCATGAAGATCATTCCCATCTCCGTCGCGAAGGTGTGATCCATGTCCACCCTCACCGTCCAGACGAACCTGCCCTTCAAGCCGGCGAAGACCGATGAGGGTCGCGACTGCTCGGCAAACATCGAGGAGTGCTCCATTTACCGGATGCTCCCGGCCCATGCGCGGGAGTACATGAAGAAGAGCCCCCACCTCCTGGAATACCTCCACACCTACCCGGTGGACAAGTACGGGATTCCCCTCTTCTTCTCCGACCTGAAGCGGGATCTGAGGACCATCAAGGAGCCCAACCTCATCTACCCGGCCAACGAGGAGACCTTCATCCACATCTTCCCCGATCCCGTCGATGCCCGCAACTGGTACATCCCCATCGAGCCCTCCTTCCTCCGCTCGGTGAACGATCTCATCCCGGCGGTGGAGGTAAAGCTCGTGAGCCTCCTCGATGCCCTGGAGAA
>DATGDI010000136.1:0-7329 GCA_035310965.1 Methanomicrobiales archaeon | reverse complement strand
GGTCCTCGGGATGATCCTCGCCGCCATCGGGGTGCAGCTCATCATCGCCGGGATAAAGGTCCTCATCTGATTTTCACTTTCACCCCCCGCCCATCGAGACTTTATATACTCCTCCGGGCAACACGGGTGATCAGAGGAGATCGGGATGGACAACGTCGGATACATCCTCATGGACCGGTCAAGGGTCCTGGACGGTGAGGGAAACGAGGAGGAGGTCCTCACCCTGCACATCCGGGGCATGCGGTTCGGTGTCCGGAACTCGGACATGCAGGATCTCCTGGCCACCGGCGCCCAGGCCCGGGTGGAGAGGCTCCGGAAGAACTGGAGGTTCTACCTCGACGGGGTCGAGGGGCTCTGCGGGCTCTCCCGGTCCGGTAAGGCGGTGAATGTCGAGCTCTTCGGGGCGGAGAGGTACACCATCTCCCTCCGGGCGCTCCGCTCGGTCCTCTCGGGGGGGAGCCGCTTCGCCATGGTGGCCGCGGTCCCGGGAGAGAAGCACCAGGAAACATCCCGCCGGAGCCCGGCCACCTATCAGCAGAGAATACCCGTGACCGTTGCATCCTGAAACCCATTTTTTCCCGGGGCAAACCCGAAAAATCCTTTTTCCCCCGGAGCGAGAAGGTACCTCCATGTCTCCCCGGCACAGGAAGGGTCCGCACCGCTCCTCATCGGGAGGTGCAGGTGCCGGGGGAGAAGGCCATCCCTCGCCGGCGAGATGCTGGCCCCTCCCGGACCGGGATCGGATCCTGCCATCCGCCGGAGATCAGGGATCTTTCTGGGAGGACCGCGGTGACCGCCGGCACGCAGGCGTGGATCTGTATGCCCCGGCCGGATCGCGGGTGGTCGCCATCGAGGAAGGCACGGTGATCTCGGCGGGTATATTCACCGGCCCGGACCTCGTCCCTTACTGGAACAGGACGTACCAGGTCACTGTCGCCCACGTCTCGGGAATCTTCTGCAGGTATGCCGAGCTCGGGGATGTTGCGGTCAGGAAAGGAGGCCGGGTTGAAGGGGGCACCCTTATCGGGCACGTCGGTGAGGTGCTCAACCCCGCCATGATCGGGGCCGATTCACCCCCATACATCCGTGCCCTCCGGGATCAGGGGCGGACGAGCATGCTTCACCTCGAGGTGTTCGACTCGGTGCCTGCCAAATCTCTCGAATACAGGGGCGGGAACTGGTTTTCCCGGGCAAGGCCCCCGGGTCTCGTCGATCCCATCCGGATCCTCCGGGACATTCCCTGATACCCGGCCCCGGGGCACGTTTATGGCCCCCCGGGGCGAAGATCCCGGGAGGGAGTATGAATCCGGCCATCGCCGTTGAGAACCTGACGAGACGGTTCGAGGATCTGACCGCGGTGGACAACGTCACCTTCTCCGTGGAGGCGGGGGAGCTCTTCGCCCTCCTCGGCCCGAACGGCGCCGGGAAGACCACCATCATCAACATGCTCATCACCCTCCTCCCTCCCAGCTCGGGTACCGCCTCGGTGGCGGGCTTCGACGTCCTCCGGGAGAAAGACGCGGTCAGGCGCCACATCGGGATCGTCTTCCAGGAGCCGGCCCTCGACAAGGACCTGACCGGCCGGGAGAACCTTGACTTCCATGGGATGATGTACGGACTCTCCCGGGCGGCCCGGGAGCAGAGGATCGCCGAGGTCCTGGAGCTCGTGGAGCTCGGCGAGCGGGCCGATGTCCTCGTCCAGAACTACTCGGGGGGGCTGAAGCGGAGGCTCGAGATCGCCCGGGGCCTCATCCACCACCCGTCGGTGCTTTTCCTCGACGAGCCGACCCTGGGCCTCGATACCCAGACCCGCCGGAGGATCTGGGAGTACATCCGGCGCATGAACCGGGAGGAGGGGGTCACCATCATCCTCACCACCCACTACATGGAGGAGGCGGACTACCTCTCCGGGAGGGTCGCCATCATCGACCAGGGGAGGGTCGTTGCCATGGGTACCCCGTCAGCCCTGAAGGATATCCTGGGGGGCGATGTCATTACCCTGGAGGTGGGTGGCAATGGGGAAGGGCTCCTCCCCCTCCTCAAGTCGATCCCCTGGGTAAAGGGGGCGAAGCTGCACAACGGGGAGATCAGCGTGACCGTCGACCACGGGGAACGGAAGGTCCCCGAGCTCGTCTCCCTCGCCCGGGACCATGGAATCACGATATCCTCGGTCCTCCTCCGGAAACCGAGCCTCGAGGACGTCTTCATCCACTTCACCGGCCGGTCCATCCGCGAGCGGGAGGTCTCGGCCATCGAGTCGAGGAAGGAACTCATCACGAGGAGGATGCTCCGGTGACCCCCGGGATCGCCATCTACGTTCTCTGGCTCCGGGAGATGACCCGCTTCGTCAGGGCAAAGTCCCGGGTCATCGGGACCCTGGGGATGCCCCTCTTCTTCATGGCCTTCCTTGGCTTCGGCTTCTCCCGGGCCCAGCTCCCCAACCTCCCTCCCGGCGTGAACTACATCCAGTTTCTCGTGCCCGGGATCGTCGGGATGACCCTCCTCTTCTCCTCCACCTTCGCGGGGATCTCGGTCCTCTGGGACCGGGAGTTCGGCTTTTTAAAGGAGATCATGGTCGCGCCGGTGAGCCGGGTCTCCATCGTCCTCGGACGGATCGCCGGAGGGGCAACCACATCCCTCATCCAGGGGGCGGCCATCCTCCTCCTCTCCGTTCCTATGGGGTTCTCCCCTGCAGGAGCGGCCGGAATCCTCCTCTCGGTCCTCGTCATGCTCCTCATCTCGGTCATCTTCATCGGCCTCGGGCTCGTGTTCGCCTCGAACATGAAGGACATCCACGGCTTCAACATGATCACGAACTTCATCGTCTTTCCCCTCTTCCTCCTTTCGGGGGCCCTCTTCCCGGTCGGGAACCTGCCCTCCCAGGTCCAGACCTTCGCGTACCTGGATCCCCTCACCTATGGCGTGGACGCTCTCCGGGGCGCCCTCCTCGGGACCTCCACCTTTCCCCTCCTCCTCGACCTGGGGGTGCTCGTCCTCGCGTCCCTCGTCATGGTCCTCCTCGCGGCCTTCTTCTTCGAGCGGTGCCGGTGCTAAAAGAGTGGGATGCGACCGTTCCCAATGGCCTGGTCACCGGAGCGGAGTAACAGAAAAACGGCCCGGTGATGTAAACAATCCGGGAAAAAAAGAAAAATATTCTAGTGCCTCTTTGCGAGGTACACGAGGGCGCAAAGACCGGTGATGGCGAGGATCCCCTCAAACCCGGGGGTCGAGGTCGCCTGGGGGCCGGTGGTGGAGGAGGTCGTGCTCCCTCCCGAGGGAGCGGTGGTCTGGGCGGCCGTGGCGGCCGGCGTGGTCTGGAGAGGGGTCGCTCCCGTCTTCTTCACGGTGTCGGTGCCGTACTGGTTCGAAACCGTGAGGGTCACGTCATAGGACCCCTCGTGGGTGTAGACATGCACCGGGTTCTGCTCGGTGGAGGTGTTCGCGTCACCGAAGTTCCACAGCCATTTGGTGGGGTTCCCGGACGAGAGGTCGGTGAACCGCACGGTGAAGGGCTTCACGCCCCGCCGCTCATCGGCGGTGAAGTCGGCCACGGGTCTCCCGGCCGCGTTGACATATCCCGCCTTGGTCGCCGTGTCGGTCCCGTACGCGTTCTTCACGGTGAGACTCACGGTGTAGAGCCCGGCGACCGTGTAGGTGTGGGCCGGGTTCCGGGTGGTGGAGGTGCTTCCATCACCGAAGCTCCAGGACCAGGAGGTGGGTCCTCCCTTCGAGGCATCCACGAAGGCGACGGACAGCGGGACGCCCCCTGACCTCGCCCCGGAGGTGAAGTCGGCGGTCGGCGGCATGCCGGTCGTGATGTACCCGGCCTTGATCTTCGTCGATGTGCCAAAGGGATTCGCTACCGTGAGCCGGACCGCGTAGGTCCCTGCCTTCGTATAGGTGTGGGACGGGTTCTTCTCGTTCGAGACGGCCCCGTCACCGAAGTCCCACCGCCAGCTGGCCGGGTTCCCGGTCGACTGGTCGGTAAAGGTCACGGCGACGGGGAGGAGGCCGCTCTGGGGAGTCCCCACGAAGTCGGCGACCGGCCCGGCTCCCACGCTGATGTACTCCGACTTGGTTGCCGTGTCCGTCCCGAAGGGGTTCGTCACGGTCAGGGTGACGGAGTAGACCCCGTTGGCCGCATAGGTGTGGGTCGGATTCGTGTCGGTGGAGGTGCCGCCGTCACCGAAGCTCCAGGAGTAGGTCCTCGGCGAGGCGCCGGCAGACTTGTCCGTGAAGGCCACGGCGAGCGGCGCGGAACCCGAGGTCGGGGTCGCCGAGAAGTCCGCCACCGGCACCCGTCCCACGACGATATAACCGGTCACGCCCGCGATGCAGTTTTCGCCCGCGCCGGTCTTCGTCTCGGTGTCGGTGCCGTAGGCATTCGTGACCGTGAGGGTCACGTCATAGGTGCCCTCGTTCTGGTACACGTGAACAGGGTTCTCTTCGGAGGATGTGCTCCCGTCGCCAAATTTCCAGGCCCATGATACCGGGTTCCCGGTCGAGGTATCGGTGAAGGTCACGGTGAGGGGGGCGGTGCCGACCCTCGGGTTTGCGGTGAAGTCAGCCGCGGGCATACCGCCGGCGGTGACATATCCCGCTTTGGTCGCCGTGTCGGTCCCGTACGCGTTCTTCACCGTGAGGGTCACGGTGTACGTGCCGGCGACCGTGTAGGTGTGGGCCGGGTTCTTGGTGGTGGAGCTGGTCCCGTCACCGAAGTTCCAGGACCAGGAGGTGGGGGCCCCTGTCGATGCATCCGTGAAGGCAACGGTGAGGGGAGTGGCCCCGACCCGTGCCCCCGAGGTGAAATCGGCGTGGGGCGGCATGCCGGTGGTGATGTAGCCCGACCGGGTCTTCGTCGAGGTGCCGAAACTGTTGGTCACCGTGAGCCGTACCGTGTAGGTCCCTGCCTTCGAGTAAGTGTGGGACGGGTTCTGGAGGGTCGATGTCCCCCCGTCACCGAAGGTCCAGGACCAGGTGGCTGGGTTCCCGGTGGAGAGATCCGTGAAGGTCACGGCGAGGGGGAGGTTTCCGGTCTGGGGAGTTCCCATAAAGTCTGCGAGGGGGCCCACCCCGACCCTGACATACTCCTGCTTGGTCGCGGTGTTGGTACCGTACCCGTTCGTGATGGTCAGGGTAACCGTGTAGACACCGGACGCGGTGTACGTGTGGGTCGGGTTGGCATCGGTCGAGGTGCCCCCGTCACCGAACTCCCACACATAGGTCCGGGGAGTCGACCCGCTCGACAGGTCCGTGAAGGCCACGGCAAGGGGCGGGGCTCCGGAGAGCGGGGTTCCCGAGAAGTCTGCGTACGGATAGAGCCCGACCTCGATGTAACCGTTCTGGGTCGCCGTGGTCTGGGCATGGACAAACCCTATGAGGCCGATGAGGACGAGAAGAGCAAGGATCTTCGCGAATCTTTTTCCATTCACCATGGTGCAATCCTCCGATCAGATGCGATTTCACCCTCCCGGACCATCAGGTGCATCCCGAGTCACAGGATCCGGAGTGAGAAATACCATGCTGCTATCAATCTCCTATCTCATAAAATTATGGATATGTATTTATCTCTGTTCGTCGGAGAGATCCCGTTCCGGGCCCACCGGGAGGGAAGAATTTTCATATTCCCCGCGTAACTGGCTACAGGGCCAGGTGGGGGATGGAGCAGAGGTTCTTCTTTATTACCCGGGTGCCGGACGAGCCCGGGTCTCTCGAGAAAGCGGCGGCCATCATCACGGAGGGCAACGGGAACATCAACCGGATCCATTACGACCGGAGGATCGATCCCTGCACGGTCTTCTTTGAGGTAACGGCCGATGAGGGGATGGAGGAGCGGATCCGCGAGGGCCTCCGGGAGAAGGGATTCCTCCAGGCAACCCTGCCCTCCCCCGGCCTGCTCAGGGTCGCCGTCCACCTCCCGCACCGGCCCGGGGCCCTCCACGAGTTCCTCGGCCATACCACGGCCGCAAGGGCGAACATCGCCTTTGTCGACTTCGATGACTCGGGCGGGGGCCCGAAACGCCTCGTGATGGCCATGACCCTCGAGGACCGGTCGGTGGCCGGGGGCCTCCTCGACCGGCTGAAATCCCGGTACCGGATCGAGGTTCTCGAGTCCGTGGAGGGAGGGGACCCCCTGGACGACACCGTCTTCTACCTCAGGTTCGCCGAGGATCTCAGGTCCCTCCTTGGCGGCGGGGAGGAGGCCTTCCTCCTCCGGCTCCTCCACGACGTGAACCACATCGTCCAGGAGCTCAACCGGCGGGGCGAGGACCCGAAGACCGTGTTTCAGAGCATCCTTGCCACCGGGAAAACCCTCCGGGAGACCTCGGGAAAGGGCTTTTACGTGGACGTGCAGAGGTTTCCCCTCGCCGGGGACCTCACCCTCACCTGCCTCCAGCCCCCGTGCGGCGGGAACATCTACCTCCTCTCCTCTCCGGGCCACCTTCTCATGGTGGATACCGGCTTCGGGATCTACCACGACGACCTCCTCCGGACCTTCACCCGGCTCGGCCTCGGGGATCCCCGGAACCTTTCGGCCATCCTCGTCACCCACGCCGATGCCGACCACTGCGGCGGGGCCGGGCTTTTCCCGGCGGTCGCAAGGCTCACCCGGACCTCCCTCGAGTGCATCCGGGCGAGGGACCGGGCCTTCGGGTCCCGGAGCGAGGGACTCATCCTCGAGACCGTGTACACCACCCTCATCAACCTCTTCTCGGGGTTCAGGCCCCCGCGGGAGCTGGAGATCCTCCCTGAGCCGGGCCCGGCCGTCACGGGATTCTTTCCCGTCATCTCCCGGTTCACCCTCGCGGGGCATGCCTTCGAGATCCTGCAGGGCCTCGACGGGCACATGGCCGGGCAGGTGTACCTCGCCTCCCGGGAGCTCGGAGTCCTCTTCACCGGCGACAGCCTTATCCACCTGGAGGGCCTCACCCCGGAGCGCCGCTCCTTCAACTCCCTCGCCGTGAACCTCATCACCTCGGTGAACGTGGACCGGGAGCTTGCCCGGCGGGAGCGGGAGGGGCTCCTCGCCCTCGCGGCCTCCTGGGACCGGGATGTACCCGCCGGAGGGAGGCGCTGCCTCATCTGCGGCGGTCACGGGCCGGTGTCGGTCCTCGAGGGGAGATCCCTCGTCACCCGTGGTGAGGTGGAGCGCTGCCGCCCGTAGGTAACCCGTCTCAAGGGGGCTCTTTTTGCATGGCATCCGCATCGTTAATACATCCGGTCCACCACTCTGTATGGTAACTTCATGAAGGCGGTCCTGGGACTCGAAGACGGGGATTCTGTCGTCGGGGAAGGCTTCGGGGTAGAGGGCTCCTGCGCCGGGGAGCT
>DATGDI010000135.1:0-1899 GCA_035310965.1 Methanomicrobiales archaeon | reverse complement strand
CTCAGGTCATCGATCACGGTGACCTTCTCCCCCCGGCCGACGAGGGCGTTCACCAGATGCGAGCCGATGAACCCGCAGCCCCCGGTGACCACCGCTTCCATGAGAGCTTATTTGCCCTCCCCATGTAAAATACCGGTGTTCACATGAAAGGCGGGCGGCGGTGTCCCTGATGGCAGAGCCCCTCACCCGGGTGGAGTTCACGCACCTCCCGAAGATCATCTACCCGGAGGCAGGGATCACGAAGCTCCAGGTGATCAAGTACTTCATCCGGATGGCGCCCCGCATCCTCCCTTTTCTCGACGGAAGGCCTGTCGTCCTCACCCGGTACCCTGACGGGGTGGGGGGGAAGGGCTTCTACGAGAAGGACGCCCCGATGGGGACCCCGGAATGGGTCGAGACCTGGCCGCACTACTCCGAAACGGCGGACCGGGTGGTCCATTTTATCGTGTGCAACAGCCTGGACACCCTCCTCTGGATCGCGAACCTCGATGCCCTTGAGATTCACATGATCCTCGCCCCCACCCGGTCGCCCGAGAACCCGGATATCCTCTTCATCGACCTGGACCCGGAGGCCCCGGCGACCACCGCACAGGCCGCCGGGATCGCCCTCCTCGTCCGGGACCGGCTCGCCTCGCAGGGGATCCGGATCTCGGTGAAAACATCGGGGAAAAGGGGGTTCCACCTGGCGGTTCCGCTCGTCGCGGGGCTCACCTACCGGGAGGTGCGGGATTTCGTGCACGGTATGGGCCGGGAGCTGGCCCGGGAGAATGCCCTCGTGGCCTCCGAGGCCCCCGGGCCCTCGAACCCGGGCAGGGTCCTCGTGGACTACGGACAGAATAGCCCCGGAAGGACCATGGTGGCACCCTACAGTCTGAGGGCGACCCCGCGGGCAACGGTCTCGGCACCGGTCACCTGGAGGGAGATGGAAAAAGGGATAAACCCCGGGGACCTCCATATCCAGAGTGTCCCCGAACGGGATGAGGACCCATGGGAGGGAATCCTCGAACATCCCCAGAGGCTTCCCGGAGGAGGGAGAACAGGATGAAGAAGGAAAAGAAGAGCGAAAAGACGGTGATGCAGGAGACGAAGCCCGTCGAGAGGAAGACGGGAGAGGTGAAGTCCGGAGAGACGAAGGCCGGGGAGAGGAAGAGCCCGAGACCCATCTGGAGCGGGGCCGTGAGCATCGGGCTCGTGAACGTTCCGGTCAAGGTCTTCCCCATGACCCGGGATCTCTCGGTCCATTTCCACCTTCTCCACCGGAAGGACGGGCAGCCCCTGAAGTACGAGCGGGTCTGTACCCGCGACGGGGTGGTGGTACCCTGGGAGGAGACGGTGAGGGGCTACGAGGTAAGGAAGAACGAGTTCATCGTGCTCGAGAAGGAGGAGCTCCGCGCAGCCCTCCCCGAGTCCGACAGCCGGATCCGGATCGACAAGTTCGTCCACTACCTCTCCCTCGACCCGGTGTACTTCGAGAACTCCTTCGTCCTCGTCCCCGACGGGTCGGCCGACGCCTACGCCCTTCTCTACACCGTCTGCCAGGAGCTTGGAGAGGCGGGGGTCGGGCACTTCACCATGAGGACCAAGGAGTATCCCGCCGTGGTCCACGCGTACCACGGCGGACTCGTCCTCACCACCCTCCGGTACGCAAACGAGGTCATGGATCCCTCCGGCTTCGAGGAATTGAAGGCCCTGTCCGCCCCGGCAGGAAAGCAGCTCGATCTCGCGAAGCGGATCATCACGGACCTCACGGGCGATCTCGACATCACCGAATACCATGACGCCTACCGGGAGCGGGTCCTCGCCGTCATCGACAAGAAACGGACCGGGGAGACCATCAGGGTGGAGAAGCCCAAGGCAGCCGAGGTGAAGGAACTCATGGTCGCTCTCGAGGAGACCGTC
>DATGDI010000134.1:0-5616 GCA_035310965.1 Methanomicrobiales archaeon | reverse complement strand
CGTGAACACCTTCTACTCCATCCATGGCCGGGTCCTCCCCGTGGCCACGGGGATCAAGCTCGCGAACCCGGACCTCACTGTCATCGGGTGCGCCGGGGACGGGGATGCGTATGCCGAGGGGCTCGACCACCTCATCTTCGCTGCGAAGAGGAACCTGGACATCAGCCTCTTCATCCACAACAACCGGGTGTACGGGCTCACCACGGGGCAGTACACCCCCACCTCCCCCCTCGGGTTCAAGGGGAGGTCGACCCCCGGGGGGACCCCGGAGTATCCCCTCAACCCCCTCGAACTGATGTTCGCGAGCGGTGCCACCTACATCGCGAGGGGCTATACCCGTAACCAGCACCTCCTGAAAAAGACCATGGCCGAGGCGGTCAGGCACAAGGGGTTCTCCTTCGTGGACATCCTCCAGATCTGCGCCACCTACTTCGATGTCCACGACGTCTACGACAAGTACGTGTACGAGCTCGCGGGCCATGATACGAAAAATCCCCAGCAGGCCCTCCAGAAGATCCTCGAATGGGATTACAACATCCCTGCACCCATCGCCCTCGGGACATTGTACGAAAAGGACCTCCCGAGCTTCGAGAGCCGGTTCGCCCGGCAGCCTGCCTCGCCAGCGGACCGGAGAGGGAAGATCCGGGCACTCCTCGACTCCTTCCGGTGACCGGGATCCCGCCCCGTCCGGGATCCCGTCCCCCACGTCCAGGCTTATATAGATCCATCCCCCACAGGGATGGGAGGCTAGTACCATGATCAAGGACAATGTCCGGGATGCCATCAACACCCAGATGAACAGGGAATTCTATTCCTCCTTCCTGTACCTCTCCATGGCGGCCTACTTCGAGTCCATGAACCTGAAGGGATTCTCCCGCTGGATGCAGGTCCAGGCAAAAGAGGAGCATGCCCACGGGATGAAGTTCTTCGACTACCTGGTCGGGCAGGGGGCGAGGATCACCATGGCCGATATCGAGGCCCCCGCCGCCGAGTGGCCGACCCCCCTCGCGGCCTTCGAGCATGCCCTCGGACACGAGCGGAAGGTCACCGGCCTGATCCATGACCTCGTGGAGCTCGCCATGTCCGAGATGGACCATGCCACCACCACGATGCTCCAGTGGTTTGTCACGGAGCAGGTGGAAGAGGAGGCAAACGCCGGTGAGATCGTCTTCAAGATGAAGCTCGCCTCGGCAGAGAAGGGTGCGGTGCTCCTCTACCTCCTGGACCACGAGCTCGGCAAACGCGGGAAGACCACCTGAACCGGGTCCCCCTCCCCGGACCTCATTTCCTTTTCGCCGGTCGATTCCGAGGGCTCACAAGGGAATCAGTTCCCCCCATGGATCTCATCACCATCCTCCTCGTCGCTGTCGCCCTTGCGATGGACTGCTTTGCCGTGGCCCTCGCCGCATGCATCAGGCCCGAGGAGCGGATGAGGAACGCCACGAGAATCGCCCTTGCGTTTGGCCTGTTCCAGGGAGGAATGCCGGTCCTGGGATGGCTGGCCGGGCGAACGTTCTCGGATCTCATCTCCGGCTTTGATCACTGGGTCGCCTTCGGCCTCCTCGCCATCGTGGGGCTCCGGATGATCCGGGGCGGGATGTCCGCTGACATGGACCAGAAAACCCCCTGCCTGGATACCACCCACCTCCTCTTCCTCTCGGTGGCGACCTCCATCGATGCCCTGGCCGTGGGAGTCTCCTTTGCCTTCCTCGACACCGGAATTCTCCTCCCGTGCCTTATCATCGGGGTTTCCACCTTCACTATCTCTTTCCTCGGAGCCGTCCTAGGGGGAGCGGCTGCAGAGAGATGGGGAAAAGCGATGGAGGTGCTCGGGGGCCTGGTTCTCCTCGGGATCGGGATCCGGATCCTCTTCACACACATGGTGCATTAAGCGCATAACAGGACGGCTCTGCTTCGTTTAAGGTCAAATAGTATCCTGAAGGGGGAAAAATAAGCAAGATTATAACATGAACCCGATAGTGTATTCATTTGTGTTTTTAAAACAGCAGATGCGAGGTGAACAGAATGAAGTGCTATGTTTGTGCAAAAGAGGGAAAAGAAAGTGATGCTGTGGCCGTATGTATTGCCTGCGGTATGGCGACGTGCATGAAACATACGATCCGGAGAGATGTGGATGTCTGGGAGGGAAGTTATCCTCTTCCCTCCCGTAAGCTCCCCAGGAAGATGCCACGGATGCTCTGCCCTGATTGCAACGCCGCTTATGAAGGAGGGAAGTGATGGCATCGCTTTCTTCCCGCTGCATCGCGGAGGGAGTGGGCGCGGCACTCCTGATC
This sequence comes from Methanomicrobiales archaeon, assembly GCA_035310965.1. Taxonomy (GTDB): domain Archaea; phylum Halobacteriota; class Methanomicrobia; order Methanomicrobiales; family JACTUA01; genus JACTUA01. The sequence goes on along the minus strand of DATGDI010000134.1, from coordinate 3,322 downwards.
TACTTCGGGGCGGGGGCCGCGGCCATCACCCTCATGCTCGCCGCGGGCACGAAACCGGCGACGGCCTTCAATATCGGAATCGGACAGCTCGGCGGGCTCGCAGACTGGCTGGCCATCGGGATGGCCTTTGCCATCGTCCTCGCGGTGGTCATCTATGCTCTCGGCCGGATATCCGGCGCCCACATCAACCCTGCGGTGACCATTGCCCTCTGGGCGACAAAGCGGTTTCCTGCCCTCGATGCAGTCTGCTACATCGTGTCCCAGTGCATCGGTGCGGCCATCGGGAGCCTTCTCTTCTTCCTCTCCGCGGGGCCGGCCGCCGTCACGATCGGAGGGCTCGGAGCAACGGCACCCTTCCCCGGGATTGGGTACGGGCAGGCAATCCTCGTCGAGGCCATCGCAACCTTCGTCCTGATGCTCGCCATCATGGGCGTTGCCGTTGACAGCCGTGCCCCCACCGGGTTTGCCGGGCTTGTCATCGGTCTCACGCTGGGAGCCATGATCACGGCAACTGGGAATCTGACCGGGGGGTCCCTCAACCCCGCGAGGACCTTCGGGCCCTACGTGATGGACTGGTTGCTGGGCGGCCCGAACCTCTGGGCTACCTTCCCCATTTATGTCGTGGGGCCCATCATCGGCGCGGTTCTCGCCGCGTTCTTCTATGACCGGATCACCGCCGAGGGAACCGTATAATCCTCTCCCCCATTTCTTTCCATTTCCATCGTGAGCAGGTTCAACGGTTTCAATTGAAACGGTGGTAGCACAGTTATTTATTTTGAGATAACGAGGATGCCATCACCTTTTCCCCGGATCTCCCTAAACCAGGAGCGTGAGGCCGAGAATCAGGAGGATCCCGAGCCCCATGGAGATCACCATCTTCATGGGCGGGTACCGGTAGGTCTCGGGCAGGAGGCTCGCCGCCCCGATGAAGAGGAACTCGCCCGCGAAGATGGAAAGGAGGATGGCGAGGAAGGGCTCCGGGAGCCGGAGGGGAACGGTGAGGAGGATCCCGAGGGCGGGGGCGATGGAATCCAGGAGGAGGAACACCATGGAATTCCTTGTCGACTGCCGGTTCTTCAGCATGATCACCACCGTGTTCATCCCGTCGGTGATGTCATGAAAGATCACGGCAAGGCCGACGATGAGGCCGATGGCTGCCCCCGCCTGGAAGGCGATGCCGATGGCCACCCCGTCGAGGAGGCTGTTCACCACGAGGCCCCCGGCACCCACGGGCCCCATGATGTGGCCGTGGAAGTCCTCGCTGTCGGTGTGGTAGAGGACGAGGTACCTCTCCAGCAGGTTGAAGAAGAAGAAGGAGGCGACGATGATGACCATGAACCATCTCATGGAGATCCCCGAGCCTCCCCCGATCTGGAAGAGCACCGGCTGGATATCGAAAAAGGACACCCCGATGAGGTTTCCGGCGGCAAAGGCGAAGAGGTAGGGGAGGGTCCTCTTCAGCCGGAACACGACGAGCCCGCCCAGGAAGGTCGCGAGGAACACCGTGAGCGCGATACCGGCGATCTGCCAGTTCATCCATCCATACTGTGGACGGGCCGGTAAAAAACCCTGCCTCTTTCCTCCGGAATGAAAAGATCGCCCGTCAGCTGAGATCCTACCTGTCGGCCTGGAGCTTCCGGACCCCTTTCACCAGATGGGTGAACAGGTGAACCCCGCGGGTTACCCTCCGGAAGCTGAAGGGCGCCCCGGCAAGCCCCTTCAGGAGCTCACGGGGGCCGTCGAAGGGAGGGACCTCCATCCAGACTCTCCCGAGCTCGAAGGGAATGTGGGCATCCGACCCCACCGTGAAGGGGATCCCCATCTCCGAGGCGAAGATGATCCCCAGCCGGTCCTCTTCCCCGGAGATGGTGCGGGCGTTGTGCCCCTCCACGAGGTCGATCTTCTCCACGAGGGCGTTCCTCGTCCCCGCCCGGAGCACCTTCGACCGGTAATCGCAGAAGGGGTGAGGGACCAGCGAGAGCCCGCCCTGCCCGTGGATGCGGTCCAGGGTATCGGCGGCGGACAGCCCCGGAGGGATCTCCTCGGAGAGGAAGAGCCCGATGATCTCCCCCTCCCGGGTGGTGACCTCCTCGGCGAGGACCCGGGGGATGCCCGTATTTTCGGCATGGATGGCCCGCATCACCCGGAGGGAGCCCTCCAGGGAGTCGTGGTCGCAGACGAGGGGGATGATCCCGGTCCTCTTCCAGGACTGGAATATGGTCTTTGGCGGGATGATGGAGTCCTGGGAATAGGAGGAGTGCACGTGCATGTCGATACGCAGGAGGTCGCCGCGGGGTTCAGAAGAGCTCCTTCCCGTTCCCGCCCTCTGCTGCATCAGGTGAAACGACCCCGGGGGAATTGCTTATAGGATACCGTTATCCCGGGGGGTTATACCTGTTTCGGCGAGGGACGCCTGAGAGAGGGGAAGCTATCGTTAAGAGGGATGGCAGGGCGGAGGGGCGGGTGGCGGGGTTAGGTCCCGGGAAGATTCGGACCTGGACGGGTTATACAAACCGCCTCGGGTCGGTCTCCACGTCCACCACCACCACCGTGTCGAGGGCCATCGCCTTCCGGATGGCGGGCTCGAGTTCGCCGGGCCGGGTGACCTTGATTCCCCTCCCCCCGCAGGACTCCCCGTAGGCCGCGAAGTCCGGGTTGAGGAGGTCGGTCCCGAAGTTCGGGTAGTGCTCCATCTGCTGCTCCACCCGGATCATCCCGAGCTCCCGGTTGTTCAGGACGACGACCACCATGGGGAGGTGGTACTTCACGGCGGTCACGAGCTCGGCCATGGCCATGGCGAAGCCGCCGTCGCCGGTGATACAGAAGACCTTCTTCTCCGGCCGGGCGAGCTTTGCGGCGATGGCACCGGGGAGGCCGAAGCCCATGGAGGCGAGGTAGCCGGACATCACGAAGCGCTGCCGCTTCATCCGGAAGTTCCGGCCGAACCACCACCCGTTCTCCCCGATGTCGATGGAGATGACGGCATCATCGGGGATGGTGTCCGAGAGCACCTTCATGATGAAGGGGGGGCGGACCGGGATGGCCTTCGCGTCGGCCTCGGCATCGAGCCGTTTCCGGATCGCCCCCTTCAGGGCCGCGATCCTTGCCCCCGCCGCCGGGTCCTCCCTCGGCGCGACCATCTCGATCCATTTCGGGAGGACGGAGTGGCAGTTGCCCCAGAGGCTTACCGACGAGGGGCCCTTGCCAAGCTTCTGGGGGTCGATGTCCAGCTGGATCATGGGCCGGTCCAGGGGGACGTTGGTCATCTTCGAGAACCCGACCCCCAGGCAGATGAGGGGGTCGGCCTCCTGGGCGAGGACCC
>DATGDI010000133.1:0-4158 GCA_035310965.1 Methanomicrobiales archaeon | reverse complement strand
AGGGAGAAGGCGAAGCGGAAGAACCGGGGGTCGCACCCCGCCAGATAGCGGGTTGCTCCAGGTCGGTTTCCTCGCGACTTGGCCGCTACTACCCGTCGCGGCACTCCTATTTGCTCGCGACTTACGTCGCTCGACTCCGATTTCCTGCGGAAATCATCGTCCTACGTAAATAGTCGTCGTCGCTCGAGGTCGGGTCCTCCGGACCCTCCCTTATCGCACCTTCGTTGCTCAAGGTCGGGTTCTGATGAACCCTCCCTCCCACGAAACCTCCCTCACTCGCGACTACGTCGCTCGAGGTCGGTTTCTGATGAAACCTCCCTATTCGCGACTACGTCGCTCGAGGTCGGTTTCTTCGAAACCTCTCTCACCGAAAGGGACTTATTCCCCACGGTCTCTCAGCCGGAGTGAGAACCATGGATGCCCCGAAGAAATCAACAGGCAAAGTACCTATCTTCTCGGTCGCGACGGGGAAGGTGGAGCTCGTGGACCGGGTCGTGAAGACCGACGAGGAGTGGAGGAAGATCCTCGACCCGAACACGTTCGAGATCGCGCGAAGGGCAGGGACCGAGCCCGCCTTCACCGGGAAGTACCATGCCTGGCACGAGAAGGGACTCTACCGGTGTGCATGCTGCGGGACCGACCTCTTCCTCTCGGATACGAAGTTCGAGTCAGGCACCGGCTGGCCCTCTTTCTGGGCCCCGGTCTCGGAGCACAACGTCGAGCTCCGGAAGGACATCACCTTCGGTATGGTCCGGACCGAGGTGCTCTGCGCCCGGTGCGGGGCTCACCTCGGGCATGTCTTCGATGACGGCCCGCCGCCGACCCACCAGCGGTACTGCATGAACTCGGCATCGCTCGCCTTTATGAAGAGGGACTAGAGAAACCACTCTCTGGGAAGGGGAGGAAGTTCGGGTGTCTCGCGGTATCGCATACCGGCCTCCTCCCTTCCAGGCAGGCACGACGGGACATCATCATTTCATCCCCTGCTTTTCGGGGTCAGCTTTAATATGGACACCGCCACGAGTGAACCCATGGCACTTAAGGAGCAGATTTTTGAGGTGTTGGAGGGCCCCCATCCCGCCGCCGTCGCCACCATCGACCGGGGTATGCCCGCCGTGCGATTCATGGTGCTCAACGGATTCTGGGACATGACCCTCGTTGGCGGGACCATGAAGACGAGCCGGAAGGTGGAGCAGCTCCGAAGGAACCCGAACGCGGCCATCGCCATCTGGTCGGGGAAGGAGTTCACCGATCCCTATGTGGTCATTCAGGCGAAGGGAGAGATCCACGAGGACGTGGAGACCAAGAAGAAGTACTGGAACCCGATGTTCGAACAGTACTTCAAGTCCGTCGAAAATACGGAGTTCGTGGTCCTCGTCTTCACCGCCCGGGAGATCGAGTACCACGGGGCGAACATGGCGATGCCGGAGACCTGGAAGAGGTGATTCCGGTCCCTCACCATCCATTCCTTTTTTTGGCCGGAAAACGAATAGAGATCCGTGACAGCCAAACGGTCCGGCGAGGCCGTGGCCGCCTTCGGTCGCGGGTACAACTGCTCCATGGCAATCTTCTCGGCATTTGCCCCGGACCTCGGGCTTGATGCGGAGAAGGCGGCGAGGATCGCCTCCCCCTTCGGTGCGGGAGTGGCACGGACCGGGGAGATTTGCGGCGCCGTTTCGGGGGCGCTCATGGTCATCGGCCTTTCCAGGAGACCGGAGGAGATATGCGATCCCCCATCGAGGGAGAAAGTCTATACCCTCGCACAGAGGTTCATCGACGAGTTCACGGCCCGGAACGGATCGGTGAACTGCACCGAGCTCGTAGGGTACGACCTCTCTGACCCGGCCCGTTACGCGGAGGCGAGGGAGAAGAAGGTGTTCGCCACCCGGTGCTCGAGGCTCGTGAGGGATGCGGCGGAGATCCTGGAAGGGATCCTGTGAGAGGTCCGGGAACCGACGGCCGGCTCCGTTCATCGGTTCGTGTCGGCTCAACGGTGGACGTGGTCCGGAAACAGGATCAGAAGACTGGAAAGAGAACTCGCGGAATCGTCGCAGAGATCCTGACCTCCTCCGCCTCCCACCCTCACGGCATCAAGGTCAGGCTCAGGGACGGGACGGTGGGGAGGGTGGTCGGGGTCGTCGGGGATGTCGAACCCGGAAAAGAAAAGTAAATTTTTACGAGCCCCGCTTCAGCCTCGCGAGGGGGCTCGCCGGTTCGATGAACCGGGACAGGAACCCCGCGAACTCATCCCTCCAGACATCCGGTCCCTCGCTCACCTCCCAGCCCCTCTCCATCGACTGCTTCACGTGTTTCCCCAGGCCCACGGAAAGGATCTCGGGGGAGCGCAGGAGGTCTCCGGCGCTCGTGAACTCCCGGTCCAGGTCCACGTGGTAGCGCCCATCCCTGATGAAGGGGCCCGAGAAGGGATTTCCCCAGTATTTGTCCGCGAACTTCCCGGCGTTCGCCCGGTCCCAGAGCGGCGGTCCCATGTGCCGGGTGACGGACGGGAGCCGGTCCACCAGGAGCTCGAGGACAAGGATGGACCGGTCCTCTCCCATGGCGCAGTCATCCTGGAGGACCGGAAAGCCGTGCCTGACGAGGAGACCCCGGACCGAGGCAAGGCTCCTCCGGAGCTGGGGGACGACGATGTCAGGAATGAGCGGAGGGGTTGCACAGGTGAGTGCATAGAGATAGGTCCCCCGCCTGGCGAGGACGCGGGCGAAGCCTTCCCGGTCCATACCTCCCGATCCCGGCGGGAAGAAGAAGTCCGGCGAGGGGCTCTCCAGGTAACCCCGCGAGTACTCCACGAACTCGAACATGCGGGTGCCGGAGAGGGCGGCCGCGACGTTCCGGGCCGGGTCGACCGGGTCCACCACCCTGAGGGGCTCCTCGAAGGCCTTGCATGCATGGCCCTCGAGGTCGATGCAGGTGCCGGGCTTCCATGCCGCGGCTGCCTCGAGGAGTGGGGTAAAGCCGCCATAATGGAGCACGAGGAGCTCGAAGAGGTAGCCCGAGAAACCCTCGGTCATCTGGTCCGAGCCATAGACCCCGCAGGCCTTGGCAAACTGCTTCGCGAGGAGGACGTCGTCCCGGAGGGGTGCGATCTTTTCGGCGATGTACCGGGTGTGGAAGGGGGTGCGGTCAACAGCGGACTGGATCTTTGCCGCGGAGGCGACCTCGTAGCAGGGGACGAGGTCCACGTCGAGGCCGTCGATGGTCGCGTTCACATACGGATGCTCGGCGTACTTCTCCCGGAAGCTCCCGGCGAACCGGCGGGCGATCTTCCGGGCGAGGTCGAGGCCCGTCTCCTCCAGCTCCTCGCGGGAGAGGGAGGGGGGAAGAAGAAGGAAGATGTCCAGGTCCTTTTCCCCCGAGAGCCAGGTGTCCCGGGCCACGGATCCGACCACCATCCCTTTTGCCCTCCCGTCCTCCCCGACGGCCGAGAGGATCTCTGTTGCCACGGCCCAGGTGTGGTTGTGCTCCTCCTTCCCCGGCCGGATCCTCCCGAGGACCTCCTTCTCGCCCCCGGCCCGGATCCCTTTCGCCTCCGCGGCGCGGATCCCCTTCTTCCCCGGGGCCCCGATCCCTTCATCCCGCCGTTTCCTCACGCGCAGGGCACCTCCAGGATGTCCTCGTAGACGGGTCCTCCGGGTGTGAGGGTAGACTTCTTCAGCCGGAAGCAGCGGACAGGGCAGGACCCGAACTCCTCTGCGGCAAGGCCCGCGAGGACGGGGAGGAGGGAGGGATCGAACCTCTTCACCCGCGCGAGGGTGGCATGGGGGGTGTACCCCCTCCTCTCCCTCGGGATGTGCAGGGGGGAGAGGGCCTCCTCGATGAGGTCAAAGAGCCTCCCGCAGCCTCCCTCGTCCCGGATCTCCGACCAGACGACCCGGGGGGACTGCGGGGGATTCCCCCTTACCCCGCCGGCGGAGATATCGAAGGGCTCGAAGCGTATCCGGGAGAGGGCCTCCTTGACCTTCTCGAGGGTTTTTTCGTCGATCTCCCCCAGGAACTTGAGGGTGATGTGGATGGAGGGAGGTTTCACGAGGGTGAGCCGGGCCCGGCAGCCTGCAAGGGATGCCTGCGGGTCCCTCATCCGCTCCCTCACCTCCGGGGTGAGATCAATAGCAATAAAAGTCCTGACCATCAAGAATACTT
>DATGDI010000132.1:0-5794 GCA_035310965.1 Methanomicrobiales archaeon | reverse complement strand
CACCTGCAGGGAGCTGCCTGACCCGAACCTCGATGGGTGCCCGTCGATCAGCCTGATCAGTTCCCCGGCCCCCGAGAGCCCGATGGAGAGCCCGAGCTCCCGGAAGGCGAGCCGGAAATCAGCGGGTAACCCCGTGCACCCGCTGTCGGCGAAGGCATCCAGGCCGAGAAGGGCGGCGTTGAGGACTTCGCCGAGCAGGGCCGGGAGATCCAGTTCAGGCACGGCCTGCTCCGGGAATCTTCCCCCGCCCTGCACCATCACCTGGGCGATGCGCAGGGCATCGGAGATCAGGCCGCCGGTGCCGAGAGGATCGTCGGTGGGAAGGTCCATGCCCTGGGAGATCCCTGCAAGTCCTGCGATCTCCTCCCCGAGATCCGGGGGAAGAAATGGGGCGGGATAGGTTCCCCGGGCGACCTGGATCTCGCAGAAGGTGACAAGGCCGTCGAGGGGGTCGTGCTGTCCCATCGAAGCAACGAGGGGACGGGAGAGATCGATGCTCATCTTCCAGTACATCCGGTCCGGGCCTCCAGACCGGGGACGATGGATAAACCCTGCATAGGCGGTCCTCGCGAGCTCTGCCGCCCAGCGAAGGAAAACCGGGTCCCCCGTGGCGCGGCCCGCGATGACGAGGGCATGCATCCACTTCGTCAGGTAGTGGAAGTACTGCCCGTCCTGGTCCCATTCCAGCCGCTCATCGGGGGGTTCCCCAAGAGCCCGCTCGGGGAGCTTCTTCCCGATCCGGAGCCCCCCGATGGTCGGATGACTCTCTCCATCCTCCTCCCCGAGACCGCTCAGCCAGCCCGTCCTCGGGTCGTCACCCCGGTGCCTGCCGAGGGTGTGGTGCACCTGGTCCACCAGGCGCAGTCCGAGATCCCGGAGGCCTTCGTCCCCCGTCGCCTGCCAGAGCCCGACATAGTTGCACACCGCAAAGGCGTCGGTCCACAGGTAGCGCCCCGGCCCTCTTCCCTCCGGATCCAGGCCGGTGAGGCGCGCGAAGTCGAGCATGATGGCGCGGGCCTGCTCCCCGTTCGTATCCGTCATGGGTACGTTCCACAGATTGAACCTGATCCGGGAATGGATTCCTTCAGGGCTGCATGCGACGCCGGGACCCCGGTCCCCGCGTCGGAAACCGAAAAAACGATGGGAGGATGATCAGCCGACCTTGATCTCCTTCTTCCCGGACCACAGGCCATGGAGGTTGCAGTACTCCACGGCGTGGATCACGCCGCCCTTCTGGAGCTTCACCTTGAAGACCACCTCGGGCTGGGCGACGACCGGGGTGAGGCTGGCCTTCCCGATGAAGATGGGATTGAAGGCCCGCCCGTCCTCGTTGACCCAGACGGTGATCCACCGGATGGAGTGCTCGATGGTATTCGGGTGGGGCCCGACCATGACCTTCAGGTCGAAGGCCTGGTCCGGCTTCACCGTGGCGGGGGCCTCGATCTTCGGGGTGTGGCTCTCGCGCTTCCCGAGCGCCTCTCCCGCGGCCTTGTCAAAGGTGTAGATCAGTTCACCGAAGTTCTTCGTGTCGGCCATACGTTTCACCGGTGAAGGGAGAGGAAAGAGATACTAATGAAGATTGCGGTTCCGGGCATTCTTTGAAAGGTTGGACAATGTTCTTATATCGGGGCATCGTGTCAGGAAATTGAACAAGGGGATGGCCGAACCGATGGCAGCAGATAAGGGTGAGGGATCCGGTTCCGAGGGAAGACACCGGAGAACCGGGATCCGGGAATCCCTCCTGGACAGATACCGGGTGATCCTTGTCAACAAGTTGACGATAAAGGACCTCAGCGAACTCAAGGACTACCTCAGGAAAGAGTTCGACGAAGAGGGGAACCTGAACCGGGAGGTGAGGGAGAAATTCGAGTTCAAGCTCCGCCAGTTCCTCGACGAGGAGGTCCTGACGAGGGAGATTGTCGGGATCGAGGCGCTCATCCGGAGCCTCCGGCCCGGTGACCTGAAGCGGTGACCATACCCCGGCATTCGCCGCGCGGCGGCTCACGGGGCCGGGGCAAGGCCAGCCCCCGCGAGATTGGCGAGGTACCGTTCCCTCCTCGTGACGTACCCCTCCTCGCCCCTGCCGTAGGGGACGTACTCCGAGACCCTCCATCCCCCGGACGCGAGGCGGATCTTCGTTTCATCGGAGAGCCCCTTCAGGAACCCGAACTCCACGAGATCCTTCCCGTCCGCGAATTCCTCCATGGCCCAGCCGATGAGGACCGGGTCATGAGTCCCGAGGGAGAAGGATGCGCCGAGATCCTGAAGTATTCCCGCACATTCCTTCATCCGCCCCCGGACCTGCCTGTAGTCTGACACGTCCCCGAGATACGCACCCTTGACGAGCCGGACCCCGATCCCCAGGGAGACCATGTTGCGGATGTCCCCGGGGGTCCGGTCGAGGTAGGCCTGGAGAGCTACCATGACCCGGGGGTTTTCCCTCCGGCACCCGGCCGCGATGTCGAGGGTGGAATCCACGGAGTTCCTTCCTTCCATGTCCAGCTCGAGGGGGACCCCGGACCGGGCGGCCTCCCGGGCGAGCCCCGTCGCATGCCCGCGGCAGGCCTCCGGATCGAAGAGTCCGCCGAGGGCACTCGGCTTCACCGACAGGGAGGCATCCAGCCCTGCCACGGCGATTCCCGCGATACACCGAAGGTTCCCATCGGCCGCCGACCCTGCCTGGCCGGGGGTCCTCGCAAACTCCCCGGCGAGAGCGAGGGTGCATCGGATCCCCTGGCCGTTCCTCTCCCGCGCCCAGGCAAGGGCCGATGCCAGGTCAGGCAGGATCCAGCGCGAGGCATCCATCCACACCATGTAGGGGATGGAGCTGATAAAAAGCTGGATCCCGAAGGATTCCGCGATGGGTACTCCTCTCAACCGACCGGGCACCGCCGCCGGTCCGGTGTATCGGGAAAAGGAAAATGGGAATCCACTATTATATAACCGCGGACACACTGGTATGGATCCCGGTACGCTCGCGGACGGACGGACGGGCCTTTCCGAGGGAGAGGCCCGGAAGAGGCTTACTCAGTACGGGCCCAACCGGCTGTCGAAACCCTGGGAGATCACCCTCCTCGGCATCGCGCGGGAGGAAATCACCGAGCCGATGATCCTCCTCCTCCTCGCCGTCGGGATTTTCTACACCCTCCTCGCGAGTTTCGGGGACGCCCTCACCCTCTACGCCATCATCGCCACCCTGGTCGCGGTGGAGATCGCGAACGAGTACCGGGCCAAGAAGGCCATCTCCTCCCTCGCGGCCCTCGCCGAGCCGAGGACGAAGGCCGTGCGGGACGGGAAGATCACCGAGGTTGCCACCGAGGAGGTGGTGCCGGGCGACCTCCTCGTCCTCGCCGCCGGAACGAGGGTCAGCGCCGACGGGAAGATCCTCTCGGGCGTGAGCCTCCAGGCAGACGAGTCGTCCCTGACCGGCGAGTCCTTCCCGGCGGAGAAGAACCCGGGCGACGATCTCTTCGCCGGGACCCTGGTCGTGTCCGGCGAGGGGATCCTCGAGGTCACCCTCACGGGCGGGGGCACGCGCATCGGGAGGATCTCGGAGCTCGCCCGGGTGATCCGGCCCCCGAAAACCCCCCTCCAGATCGCCATGAAGTCCCTTGCAAAGACCCTCGTCTTTGTCGCCCTCTTCTTCTCCATCGCCATCCCCGCCATCGGCGTCCTCCAGGGCCAGGATCTCCGGGTGATGTTCCTCACGGCCCTCGCCCTCGCCTTTGCCACCATCCCCGAGGAGCTCCCCATCATCATCACCATGAATCTGGGCCTCGGCTCCTGGCTTCTTTCGAGGGAGAACTTCCTCGTGAAGAAGCTGAAGGCCGCCGAGACCCTGGGGAATGCCACGGTGATCCTCACCGACAAGACGGGGACCCTCACCGAGAGCGCGATGCGGGTCGTGGAGATCTTTCCCCCGCAGGATGCGGGAAGGGTCCTCTCTGCGGCGAGGGCTGCCATGACCGATCTCTCCCTCTCCATCACCGACAGGGCGCTCGTGGAAGCGGCCGCGGCCCGATCTCTACCGGTACCCGCCGGCAGGGTCGTCCGGGAGCGGGCCTTCGACCGGGGGAGGAATACCCGGGCGATCATCCGGGAGAACGGCGGGAAGGCGACCCTCTTCCTCATCGGCGCCCCCGAGGAGGTCCTCGCGGGGGCGGCCGGTGACAACCGCGGGGCGGTGGAGGCCCTCGCGGCCGAGGCGGCGAAGGGCAGGCGGGTCATCGGGGTCGCCCACCGGGAACTTGACGGCGCCGAGGCCGGCCGGCCCTTCGGGGAGCTGGAGCGGGGTCTCACCCTCGACGGCCTCGTCTCCCTGGAGGACCCGCCGAGGCCCGGGGTGAGGGAGACCATCGGGCGGGCCCAACGGGCGGGCATCCGGACGGTCATGGTCACGGGTGACCACCCGAAGACCGCGGCGGCCATCGCCGCCGAGGTGGGCATCCCGCCGGCTCCCCTCCTCGAGGGAAAGGAGCTCGACGCCCTTTCGGACGCGGATCTCCGCGGGAGGGTGAAGGAGGTCTCGGTGTACGCCCGGGCAACGCCGGAGCACAAGTACCGGCTCGTGAAGGCCCTCCAGGAAAACGGGGAGGTGGTGGCGGTCACCGGGGACGGGGTGAACGACTCCCTCGCCCTGAAGGGGGCGGACATCGGCATCGCCATGGGCATCCGGGGGACCGATGCGGCGAAGGAGGCGGCCGACATCGTGATCGCCGATGACAACTTCATCACCATCGGGAAGGGGGTCTTCGAGGGCCGGCGGATCTTCGACAACCTCTCCAAGGGGGTCCGGTACTACCTCTCGGTGAAGATCGCCCTCATCGCCGTCTTTGCCGCATCCCTCGCCCTCTCCATCCCCTTCCCCTTTTCCCCGATCCAGATCATCCTCCTCGAGCTCTTCATGGACCTCGGCGCCTCGGCCTCCTTCGTGGCCGAGCCGGCCGAGCCCTCCATCGACCGGCGCCCGCCCCGTGACCCCCGGGTTCCCTTCCTCGGAGGGGGCATGGTCACGGGCATCGCTGCTGGCGGGATCGCCCTCTTTGTCGCGGTCTTTGCGACCTACGGGTTCGCTCTCCGGGCGGCCCCGCACCAGGCCCAGACCTATGCCTTCTCGGCCTGGATGATCGGCCACGTCCTCCTTGCCCTCTTCTCCCGATCGGCGCACGATCCCATGTACCGGATCGGGCCCTTCTCGAACCGGGTGCTTCTTCTCTGGATGGCAGGAGCGCTCGGGTTCCTCGCGGCCGCGATCCTCATCCCGCCCCTGGGGCAGCACCTGAACGTCGTCCCGGTCACCGGGGCGGGGATCGTATCCGTGGCGATCTTCGTGTTCCTCTGCATGGCCGGGTTCGAAGTGGCAAAGATCGTGAGAGCCGCACGGAACCCGGCTGATCCGGAAAAGAAGGAGGAATCCGCGGCCTGAGGGGCCTACCTCTTCCGGGTCCCGGATCCCTTCTTCCCTTTTCCGAGCTTCGAAAACCGGACGTTCCCCTCAGAGACCTCGGTCACCTCTCCGCAGTTCGGGCAGGTGAGGTTCTCCTTCTCGGGGTGCTCCTCGCCCCACTCGTCCCAGGAGGCAAAATGGACGGGTTCCCTCGGGTGGTGCCACCACCACCCGCACCTCGGGCACCGGATCTCGCGTTCATGCTGTTCTGTCATCGCGCCTGATGTCGGACGGGGAGGAAATAACTCTTGCGGGACGGGAATCGCGACCGGCTCCCGCTCAGCTCTTCAGGCGCCTCGAGAGCTCCCGGACGAGGGGGCGGAGGCCCTCGGGCACCGAGGGCTGGGC
>DATGDI010000131.1:0-1732 GCA_035310965.1 Methanomicrobiales archaeon | reverse complement strand
CCGGCTCGGGTACGACATCCTTGCGGGCTGCCTCGGAGGAGGGTTCATGACCTGGGCGAAGGCAGCGGAGCCCGTGGGCACCGTGCGGACCTGGACCGTCCACGAGCTGAAGGCGAACCTCGGGGACCCGAACCTCTATCTCCTCGACCTCAGGGACACACCGAACTACCGGAAGCACGGGCATCTTCCGGGCGCCCACCACGTCTATGTCGGGGAGCTCCCGTCGCACATCTGCAAGGTGCCGTCCCCGGAGAGGGAGATCGTCTGCTTCTGCGACGCGGGGTACAAGTCCTCCATCGCGGCGAGCCTGCTCCTGCAGCAGGGGTTCACGAAGGTCACCGTCGTCCTCGGGTCCATGGCGGCATGGGAGAAGGCGGGGTACCCGGTGGAGAAGGAGCAGGAACCGGAGGGACCGGCGGAGCAGGGATAGGGAAGTCAAGCGAAATACGCGCACGGTGACATCACGGACGTTCCTGGGGGCGGAGCCCCCGGGAGGATCTGATCATTTTAAATACTCCGGCCGTGCTATAGCTTAGCCAATGCGTGGTGGATGCCTTTTCGCCCGGGATTGCCTTTATCGCCCCGAGTGAAGCCTCCGTCCTGCCCGCAGTGAACTGTTCTCTGACCATGACCCGAGGAGCAGGGGCCTTTTTCGGCTATTATCGCTTCTTCGGCTATTTCGGGTAATTTTCCCGCCGCCGGAACGGTTCTCGGGCCCTCATGGTTTCCCCTGACCGGTGTTCCCGGCGGGGGAGGTGTACATGAGAGGAAAAGAGATCCGTCTGGAACGAATCATGGACCGGAACACGGGGAAGACCATCATCGTCCCCATGGACCACGGGGTGACGAACGGCCCCATGAAGGGCCTGACAGACATGGGCGAGACCGTGGGTCTCGTCGCGGAAGGGGGGGCGAACGCGGTGCTCGGGCACCTCGGCCTCGCCCTCTACGGCCACCGGAGGCACGGGCGCGACGTGGGGCTCATCCTCCACCTCTCGGGCTCGACGTCCCTTGGCCCTGACCCGAACGAGAAGGTGCTCGTGAACACGGTGGAGAATGCCATGAAGATGGGGGCCGACGGTGTCTCCATCCACGTGAACATCGGCGCCGGGTCCGAGGCGAGGATGCTCTCGGACCTCGGGAAGGTCGCCATCGAGTGCATGGAGTGGGGGATGCCCCTCCTCGCCATGATGTACCCGAGGGGCGCAAAGATCAGGGACGAGCACGGGGTGGAGTCCGTGGCCCTCGCCGCCCGGGTGGCGGCCGAGCTCGGGGCTGACCTCGTGAAGACCGTGTACACGGGAGACCCGGAGAGTTTCCGGGAGGTGACCCGGGGCTGCCCGGTCCCGGTGGTGGTGGCCGGCGGTTCCAAGACCGACGAGCGGGCAACTCTCGAGCTCGTGGCGGGGGCCATGGAGGGCGGCGCGGCCGGCATCTCCATCGGCCGGAACGCCTTCCAGCACCCTGCCCCGGATCGGTTCGTCCGGGCGGCGGCGGCCATCGTGCACGAGAGGCGAAGCGTTGAAGAAGCACTGGAAATCATGAAAGATGAGGGAAGGAGGAGAAAGCGATGATCGGAAAGGAGATCCGGATCGAGCGGATCATCAACCGGAACACGAGGAGGGCCGTCATCATTCCGATGGACCATGGGTTCTCCCTGGGGCAGATCGAGGGGCTCACGAACATGACGAACGTCATCACCGACGTCGCGAAGGGCGGGGCAAACGCCATC
>DATGDI010000130.1:0-4107 GCA_035310965.1 Methanomicrobiales archaeon | reverse complement strand
TCACGGACCAGCTCCCTCACCAGGGTCCGGACCCCCGTGGCAAGGTTGTAGACTTTCCCGTAAGTGGCGGGCTGGTCCAGTGCCCGTATCCATGCCTCCACCACGTCGTCGATATAGACGAAGTCCCGGAAACGATCCCCGCTCCCCTTCACGTGGATGGGCTTTCCCTCGAGGAGGTATGCGAGGAAGATACTCACCATCCCCTGCTTCAGGTTCGAGAGGTCCTGCCCCGGGCCGTAGACCGAGAACATCCGGAAGCAGGTGGTGGCAAGGCCTGCCCTCCCGAAGTGATCGATGTAGAGCTCGCTCGCCCGCTTCGAGATCCCGTAGAAGGAGAGGGGATGGCACGGGACCTCCTCGGAGACGGGGTTCCGGGGCGGGTCCCCGTATACCGCCATGGAGCTCGCGTAGAGGAACCTCGGGATCCCTCTTCTCCTGCAGAAGGAGAGGAGGAGGAGAGTTCCGAGGGTGTTCACCCTGAGGTCAAGGTCGGGGCGCTCATCGGAGATCTCCCCCGAGGACTGGGCCGCGAGGTGGAGGACCGCATCGATCCTCCCCGGGGGGATGCGGTCGAGGGTGGCCTCGTCCGAGATGTCCCCCTCGATGAAGGCCGCCCCGGGAGGCACGTTTCCCCTCTGTCCCGTGGCAAGGTTGTCGATGACGGTCACCTCGTGGCCCAGGGAGAGACACCGCCGGGCGAGGTGAGACCCGATGAACCCCGCTCCCCCCGTGACGAGGAGGTGTCGTTTCCTGCCTGCCGCCTCCCCGCGGCTCCTCTCAGGCAATCCGGACCTCCCTCGCCGCATGCTCGGGTCCGAGGGGTAAGGAAACCTGTGCATGGCCCTGCTCGTCCGAGACATGGAGGGCGATGACCATCTCGAGGGCCCGGAGTCCGTCGTCCCCCGTGCAGCTCACCGGTCCTCCTCCGGCGAGCTCGGCGATGGCGGCCGCCGTGAGCTTCACAATATCATGGGGAGCGTCCCGCTGATAGGGCACAAGGGGCATACCGGTACCGTACCTGGTGAAGGGGATGGTTCGGTCCGCCTCCGGCCGGGCCCGGATCTGCCAGACGTCGTTCAGCTCGTCGATGAGGATCCTCCCGTAGGAACCAACGATCTCGAAGAGGTACTGGACGCCGGTGTCCTCGGAGGAATCGAAGAAGAACCTCGCGCCGTTCCGGAACCCGAAAATGCCGTACCCGCCGGGATCGATGAACTGCTTTCCGCGGGGGTTCGGGGTCCCGGTGCTATCCAGAAACCCCACGGCCCACCCGGGCTCGCTCCCGGTGAGGAACCGGGCGGTATCAAAGAAGTGCAGGGGAAAGTTCCCGATGCCCGTCGAACCCATGGAGAAGGAGAGGTGCCGGATCTCCCCGATGACCCCCTCTCCAAGGAGGGATCGGAGCCGGCGGTAGGTAGGGGACCACCGTCTGATATGGTTGACGGCGAGTCTCGTTCCATGCCTTTCGGCCGCTTCGATGACCCGCCGGGCGTCCGCGAGGCTTGTCGCGACAGGCTTTTCGCAGAGGACCATCGGGATCCCATGCTCCGCTGCGCGGATGGCGATCCCGGCGTGGGTGGGTCCGTTCGTCACCACCGAGAGGATGTCCACCTCCTCGCCATCGAGGAGCTCCTCGTCATCCCGGTAGATGTGCCTCGACGGGAGATGCGGGAGCAGCTTCCGGATCTTCTCCGTATCCCAGTCTGCGACCGCGGCGACCTCGATGCCATTCTGAAGATAGGCCTGGTGGTGCCGCTGTCCCATCCCTCCGAACCCGATGATGGCGGCCCGGATCGCTCCCTCATTCCTCCCGGGCTTTCCCGCGGCCATGCTACCCCTCCCCCTTTTCGGCGACGGCAAAGAGGGTATCGCAGAGGAAATGATCCGTCAGGCACTTCGCGTACTCACCCCGCAGTTCTTCCGAGAAGACCGCGTTGTACCGGCCCGTGCCCCCCGGCTTCCCGTACTGCATCCAGTGCATATGGTTGGAGAGGTCATACCGCTGCCTGGGGAGTATCCCGAACCTGGAAAACCCGCTTTTCACGAGGAGGTCGGAAAGGGTCTTTTTCGAGTAGTAGAACTGGTGCGCCGGGGTGTAGTAGAAGTCCCTGAAGGCCGGGATCTCGTACAGGGAGAGGAGGGCATCCTCCACATTGGGAACCACGATGAAGAGTTTTCCCCCCGGCCGGAGGACCCTCCCCGCCTCCGCGAGGAGACCGGCGGGATCCCCGAGGTGCTCGAGAAGGAAAAACATGAAGATCTTCGTGAACCTGCCATCCCGGCAGGCCGCGAGGTCGGGGATCATGGATATCCCCATCTCCCGGCAGAACCGGTTCAGGACCGCGTGGGGTTCCATGCCATGGATGCTTCGGACCTGTTCGCGGATGGCCATGAGGAAGTACCCGGAGGCGCACCCGATCTCGAGGCAGTCATCCTCCCGGTCGAGGAAGGGGCTCACCCAGTCGCGGTACATCCTGGCGTCGCCCGATCGGGCCTCAAAGAGATTCTCGGGAGTGGTACCTTTTTCCTTACTGAAGATCTCGCCGTACTCCTTCTCGTAGAAGGCCCTCTCCTCCTCCGGCGTCATGGTCGGGTGGAGGAAGACGAGCCCGCACCGGTTGCACCGGTAGACCGCCCGGGGCTCTTCGTACCTGAGTCTTTCGGTGATGAGGGTGAACTCCCGGTTACCGCAGAGGTAGCATTGCATCATGCCCGCTTCCCACCCCCCAGTCCGGAACCGCTCCTGAAGCAGAGGCACGCGTGCATCATGGTCCGGGAGAGGATTCCTGGATGGACCCGGTCTCCCTTCCGAGCTCCTTCTGCACCTCGTGCAGGCAATCCAGGATCCCCTCGCTGATATCGACATAGGAGGCGAGGTTGATTCGGACCGGAATATCCGATTCAAAGGAATAGGGGGTCATGACATAGTGGGTCCGCTGCTGCTGGGGCACGTAATGGATGGTGATCTCCCTTCCCAGGATCTCCTGGATCATGGCGAAGAGCTCCCGCACCTTCATCCTCTGATGACCCGTGATGAGGACCGCCTTGTTCACGAAGCCGGGGTCGAGGGCGATGCGCACCGTCTCCCGGGCGGCATCGGCGATGTGGATGTACTCCCGCTCGGAGTCGGGGCTCGAGACATAGGTGAACTCGCCCGTGGTGAGCAGGGCCCGGCAGACCCCGTAGATGAAGTTCCACTGGTTGGACTCGCGCCCGTACAGGCTCCCGTAACGCAGGATGGTGTAGGGAAGTCCGAACTCCTCCTCGAAGATCTTGCACAGGGATTCCCCGGCCTGCTTGGAGGCCCGGTAAAAGGATCCTCTCCTTCCGGCGGTGTAGATGGAGCTCGCGAACAGGAAGCGGGAGACCCCCTCCTTCCGGGCCGCCTCCAGGCACCGGGCGGTGCCCATCACGTTCACCTCCATGGTCCGGATGGGCGTGCGGCGGGCCTCATCCAGGTCGGCGATGGCCGCCGTGTGAAACATCAGGTCGCAGCCCTTGAGGGCATTCTCAAGGACGACCGGGTCCATGATATCCCCCTGGATGTACCTGCACCGTATGCCTCCCGGCGGGGTGCACCCCTCGAGGAAGAAGCTATCGGGGTCCACCGTGTCCAGGACAACGGTCTCGATGTCCCGCTTCAGGAGCTCCTTCACCAGGTAATGCCCGAGGAAGCCGGACCCGCCGGTGACGAGCGCCTTCATGCCTCCGTCTCCCGGAGAGCTGAAATCAGGTTCTGCACAGCCTCCATCTCCATCTCTGCCCTCGATTCAACGGTGTTCGATGCCACATGGGGGGTCATGATCACCTGGGGGAATTCCAGGAGGGGACCTTGGTACGGCTCGGATGAGAACACATCAAGCCCGGCACCCGCCACCCGCCCCTCCCGGAGAGCCTCGACCAGGTCCCCTTCACTTAACAGACTCCCACGGGCGGTGTTGATGAGAATGACCCCCTTTTTACAGATATGAAGTTGTCTTTTCATAATAATTGGCCTGCCATTCAATGGCGGAGCTGCGTGAATCGTAAGAATATCGGCCTCCCTGAGGAGTTCCGGCAGTGTCTCGCACCTTCTCCACCGGCCTGGCACACCCGGCGGGTCCGCGG
>DATGDI010000129.1:0-1896 GCA_035310965.1 Methanomicrobiales archaeon | reverse complement strand
TAGAGAAAGACGAAGAAGGGCTCAGGACGATGCGGGTCCTGGGACAGAACATGGCCTGGGTGATGAAAAAACTCTATGGGTAGGTTTACCATCGACCCACAGTTTTCCGGATCCCTTCCCGACTATAAGCCGGTCGACTGTATGGCTACAAGGTGGACGCTCCAGGGGGACTCGCGTCGCTCGCCCCCGCCGCTTCTGCGTCCCCCGGGTTGGGATAGGCAGGTCATCCTTTGACGGTATTCGCCGGAGAGTTCCCCGGTTTTTCCGGTAACTGTGGATCAGCCCATCGCACCGGGGGGTGCCAAAGCGGCGGGGGCGGAGCCCCCGAGAGCGTCCACGTGTCACCTAAGCTGTCCACCGGCTTATAGTTGCAGAGGGGAGTAATACAGGACGGTCATGGTGACAGGCATAATCCCGGAGAGCAGCCAATTGGCGATTGAATATTGGCTTCCGCTCGCTGAGAAAATCCCGGGAAAAAAAAGTTTAAATGAGTTTCTGGATGGGGTGCTTCACACCCTCCTTCACGTCGACGCCCAGGGAACGGACCGCCTCGAGGGTCACGATGTCCATGTACGCCTGCGAGGTGATCATGGGTTCACAGTTCTCGATGGGCCCGTACATGATCAGGTTGGCACCGAGGGTGCTCGCGATAAGGTTGCACCCGATATCGGGAGCAGACCATGCCGCCTGCTTGATACCCTCCATGCCCCCGAGGTAGTGGTGCGCCATCTGCTCGAGGAGGGCCGGCTTACCCTCGTACCCCTTGGCGAGGAGCGAGGGGGTCTTCGACGTTCCCTTCCAGCGGCGAAGCCATGTCCAGGCCACCGTCATGTTGTGGTAGGCACCGCCCGTGGGATACCCGAAGATGGCCTTGCATGCCAGGATCTCACGGTAGGAACTCCCGGATCCGAGACCCAGCGGGGTTGCCGCCGTGTCGAGGATCGGGCGCTTGATCCCGCACTCCTCGGCGATCTGGAGCATTCCCTTCGCCTGTCCCGCGACCCCGCCCTCGGCGAGCACCTTCTGTCTCCCGAAGACCGAGGGGTCGGCCGGGTTGAAGGCAAGCACGATGGCCGAGTCCACGTCGCTGTTCTTCAATGCCTCGATGTTTGCGGCCCCGATGGACCCGTTGATGGAGTTGTAGATCGCCCGGTGGGCAAGGCCCACGTCGGTGACGTACTTGCACGCACCCGCGAGCACGGCGGGCACCGAGGAGTCCATGAGGAAGGCCGTCTTGTGGTCGATGCTGTCGAACCATTCGATGTACTTCTCCATTGCCGGCCCGGACTCTGCCAGGATCTGGATGAAGTGGGGGATGTTCACCGTGTCAGAGAGCTCCTGGCAGCGTGCCCAGAGGGCCTCGGCCTTCGGCTTGTCGATCTTCCCCGTCTTGTCATCCAGTACGATCTCATGCTTGTTGTAGAAGATGGAGGCCGCGAGCACCGTCGGGTACTCGCCGGGCTGTCCACCGAGCTTGGTTCCGTTGAAGTCCCAGACCTGCTGTTCTTTCTCGAATTTGAACATTTTTCTTTCACCTCCGTACGCTCAGATGAACCGCAGGATGTTCAGGAGATAGAATATCACCAGTCCTGCTACCAGTCCATAGAGTATCCCAATGTCTCGACCGATCTTCCTGCCAACGCGCTGTGCGACCTCTGCATCGGTGAACTCGATCTTCTTCTCGAGGGCATCGAGTCTCTTCTCGATCTCGAGGAACTGCGGGTTCACTCCTGCTGCCGCGACCTCAGGTGCACCGCCGGCCTCCTTGACCTGGACGACCATAGCGTCGGCCGGGAAGGCACCGGGGTCCTGGGCCTTGAGTTCAGCGATCTTGGCCTTGATGGCGGCGTTGTCCTCGGTCTCCATGATGTCGACGATCTTGACCTGCTCCTGGAA
>DATGDI010000128.1:0-4178 GCA_035310965.1 Methanomicrobiales archaeon | reverse complement strand
GGAACCTCTTCCCCGCCTGCGTGATCGTCGTGCCGCACCTCCACCTTCATCCTGCTGATCTTCTCGTAGATCTGCCGTTTTCTCCGGATGGGCCACCAGCCATACAGGAAGGTGTTGATGGGCTCCCACATGGCCACCCAGCTCACGATGAGGAGCCCCCCGGCGACCCAGGCGGCGAAACCAACCTGGGTATAGGGAGAGATGAGGGTGGAGATGATCCCCATGGAGAGGAGGAAGGCTATCCCGATGGCGAGGCTCACCCTTCCCTGCCGGAACTTGAACCGCCGCTCCCGGGCGGCCGAGAGCTCGAGGTAGCTGAAGTGGTTCTGGATGGCGGGCTCGAGGGTCTTTGCCTCCTCGCATTCCGACTCCTTGCAGGGGAGGTGGATAACGATCCTCATGGGCTGCGAGAGGGGGAAGTCCTGGACCATCTCGGTGAAGTACGCCTCCGCGTCGGGGTCCAGGTCCTTCTCGTGGAAGGGGGAGGGGTCGAGAGAATTGAAGATCTGCATGACCGTCCGGAGCCTCATCTCGATGAGGATGTCGCCGTTCTCGGTCCGGTAGTGCTCCTCGATCTCGGTCATGCGAAACCCGACACTACCTGTGGAATCCGAAAACCCATGAGGATTTCGCACCGGGCCCCATGAGGACGCCTGACCGGATGCCCTCCGCATCCTATTACATCCGGAAGGGTCCATTCTTCAGGGCATGGGGACGATCCGGCTCCGGGAGGATCAGCCCCTCGACCTTGCCCTGACCCTCTCCTGCGGGCAGGCCTTCCGGTGGGAGGAGCGGGCAGGCTGGTGGGAGGGGGTGGTCAGGGGGAGTGTCTGGCGGCTGCGGCAGGAAGCGGACCGGGTTTTCTATGACGGGCCCACCGCCCCGGCCGTCAGCAGGTACCTGGCTCTCGACGATGATCTCCCCGCCATCCTCGCATCGGTCGACCGGGATCCTGTCATCCACCGGTCCCTCGATGCCTGCCGCGGGCTGCGGATCCTCCGCCAGGACCCGTGGGAGATCCTCGTCTCCTTCATCTGCGCGACCAATACGAACATCCCCCGGATACGGAAGATGATCGCCTCCCTCGCCGAGACCTTCGGCCACCGGGTTCCGGGCGGAGGTTACCCCCGGTTCAGCTTCCCTTCCCCCCGGGTCCTTTCCGGGTCCTGCGCCCATCGCCTGCCCGGGTGCCGGCTCGGCTACCGCGAACGGTACGTCGCCGAAACCGCCGCGAGAGTGGCACAGGATCTCTCCCTTCTGAGCCGTATCTCCGGCCTTCCGTTTCCCGGAGCGAGGAACTCCCTTCTCGCCTTCCCCGGCGTCGGCCCGAAGGCTGCGGACTGCATCCTCCTCTTCGGGTTCCACCGGCTGGAGGCCTTTCCCGTGGACGTCTGGATCCGGAGGATCATGCACACCCATTATCTCAGGCCCGTGCCCGGATTGAAAGTACCGTCGGAGAAGGAGGACCGGAGAATCCGGGATTTCGGCAGGGAGCACTTCGGGATGTACGCGGGGTATGCCCAGGAGTACCTCTTCTGCGCCCGGGAACCGCTCGGGGACCCGGTCAGGTCCCCTGGCTCCAGCCGGCCTGGTACTTTACCTGCTCGTCGGTGAGCCGGTCGATGGAAAGGCCGAGGGTGGCGAGCTTCCGGCGGGCCACCGCCTCGTCAATGTCGGCAGGGACCTCATGGACCCCCGCCGGGAGATCCCTCCCCTTACCGGCGATGTGGCGGGTGCAGAGCGCCTGGAGGGCGAAGGAGAGGTCCATAACCTCGACGGGGTGCCCCATCCCCTTGGGGGTGGCCAGGTTCACGAGCCTTCCTTCGGCGAGAAGGTGGAGGGACCGGTCCCCGAACCGGTACGTGTCGATCCCGTCTCTCCGGACCACGCTGTCCGCGTGCTCCTCGAGCCATACCCGGTCCACCTCGACATTGAAGTGCCCCGCGTTCGCGAGGATGGCGCCGTCCCGCATGCGCGGGAAGTGGCGCGAGGTGATCACTCCCGTGTTCCCCGTCGTGGTAATGAAGATCTGCCCGAGCGGGGCCGCCTCCTCCATGGTCATCACGGCATACCCGTCCATGTGGGCCTGGAGGGCGACCCTCGGATCCACCTCGGTGACGATGACCCGGGCCCCGAGGCCGGCTGCCTTCCGGGCGATGCCCTTCCCGCAGAAGCCATAGCCCGCGATGACCAGGTTCCTTCCTGCCATAAGGACGTTCGTCGTGATCATGATGGCGGCGAGGGCGCTCTCCCCGGTCCCGTGGACGTTGTCGAAGTACCGCTTCATGGGCGTGTCGTTCACCGCGAGGACCGGGAAGGCGAGGGCCCCCTCCGCTGCCATGGCCCGTAGCCGGTGGACGCCGGTGGTGGTCTCCTCGCAGCCCCCGATAACCCCGTCGAGGAGGTCCCGCCTTTTCGTGTGAAGGGCATAGATGAGGTCCATCCCGTCATCGATAGTAATAGAGGGCCGTGCTTCGAGGACCCGGTCGATGGCCCGGTAGTACTCCTCCACCGTGGCACCCCTCTTTGCATAGCAGTGGACATGGGGCACCTCGTTCAGGGCCGCCGCCACATCATCCTGGGTGGAGAGGGGGTTGCAGCCCGTGATGCAGACCTCCGCCCCCGCCGCGGAGAGGGTCTCCACGAGGACCGCGGTCTTGGCCTCCACGTGGAGGGCCATCCCGACGGTGAGGCCCCGGAGCGGGCGTCCCTCCTCAAACTCCCGCCGGATGGAGGCGAGGACGGGCATGTACTGCCTGGCCCACTCGATCTTGAGCCTTCCCGTGTTCACCCTGTCCCCTCCCCCTGCAGCCAGGGATCGAGGCCATAATCCCCGATACCCGTGACGAGCATGCCGCTCCCCGGGCGCCAGCCCTGCGCGCCCTCTGAGAAGGAGACCTGCAGGCCGTCCTGGTATTCATTGGAGGAGGGCCCGAAGACATCCCAGGTGTTCCTCCCGGAGAGAGAGATGAAGATACGGAGGTGGGCATTCCCGGGGGAGGTGAAGTCGGCGTAGACCGGGCTTTCGTACTGCTCGCACAGCAGATCCGGTGATGTCCCGCCATCCGTCCCGGTACACGCGGCCTGCCTCATCGCCGCGGCAGGGGCAAGCACCAGATCCCCGGAACCCGCATTCTTCGTATCGATAGGCCCCGTCACCCGTTC
This sequence comes from Methanomicrobiales archaeon, assembly GCA_035310965.1. GTDB lineage: Archaea > Halobacteriota > Methanomicrobia > Methanomicrobiales > JACTUA01 > JACTUA01. Next base: position 1,013 of record DATGDI010000128.1, on the reverse strand, counting down.
GTCGATGGCAAGCTCATAGGAACGGGCGTCGGGAAGGGGGGAGATCTCGCGGGTCCAGACCTCGAGGTACGTGAACTTTTCCGTCCCGATCAGTGACACGTTCCACCCGCCGGGCACCCCCGTGAGCTTCCCTGTCCCGATCCCCTCGAGGACGGCCGAGGGCCCGGATCCCCTCACCGGAACCGGGAGGTACAGGGTCACGTTCCTGAGGGTCGCATCGGGGGTGATGCTCACCCGGAACTCGTAGGTGCTCGAGAGGGTGTCCCGGTAGGTGATCCCGATGTACGCGGTCAGGGAAATCACCGCGAGGAAGATCACCGAGGCCACCACGAGGGCCGCGAGCACGACCGAAAGGGTTCTGTCCATCCTCTCACCACGGTTAGGTTACGCCTCATCCTACATGAACTCATGCGGGTTCTTACGGGTTCCGGGATAACCGCCCTGAATTTCCTTATAGGGGTGGGATCCCTCCCCGCCCGCAGGTCCCCCGGGATACCAAAACCAATATACCTCGTGTCCCATTCTTATCCATGGTGCTCACCAAGCGGATCATCCCCTGTCTCGACCTGAAGGACGGCCGTGTCGTGAAGGGCTGCCACTTCATCGATCTCCGGGACGCGGGGGACCCCGTCGCTCTCGCCCAGCGGTACAACGAGCAGGGGGCCGACGAGGTGGTGTTCCTCGACATCACCGCCTCCCGGGAAAACCGGGGCATCATCCTCGACGTGATCCGGCGGGCCGCCGACCAGCTCTTCCTCCCCCTCACCGTGGGGGGCGGCATCCGCAGCCTCGAGGACATCCAGCAGATCCTCCGGGCCGGGGCTGACAAGGTCTCCATCAACACGAGCGCGGTGAATGACCCGGCCCTCATCGGCCGCTCCGCCTCCCGGTTCGGGACCCAGTGCACGGTCGTCGCCATGGACGTCCGCCGCCGCCTCGACGACCCTGCGGGAAAGACCCCCGTCCCTCTCCCGGGAGGGGGGACCTGCTGGTACGAGGTCGTGACCTACGGC
>DATGDI010000127.1:0-3744 GCA_035310965.1 Methanomicrobiales archaeon | reverse complement strand
GAGATACCCGAACCCGATGGGGGTCGCGGTCACGGGCGGGATCACGATCTGCTTCGTATCGAGCTCTTTCTTCGCATTCTGGTACGGGCCGAAGTTGAAGAGGATCGCGTCCTGCTGGTCCGGGCTCGCGTTCTTCAGGATCCCGGTGACATACCCGAGGTCGGCCTGGGCCCCGATGAACTTCTTCGTCCCCGCGATCCATTCCGCGCTGGGATCCGTGGTGTAGATGATGGTCGTGATGGCCCGGTTCATGGTGGTCACCGAGGATACTGAGACATTCCCGTAGGTGAAATTCCCTCCCCCTGCGAGCCAGTCGGCGGTGGTGCCGGCGGCCTCGGCCGGGTGGTCGGCAATGTATTGGTCGGAGGCGACGGTGAGGGCGGTGAGTGCGGTCACGAGATCGGGGTTCGCCACGACGAAATCGTCCCTCGCCACGAAGACATTCTGCGGGTGATTCTTCCAGGTATCATCGGGCGGAAGCGCCCCAGAGTAGCTGACGACCTTCCCTATCCCAGCCAGGGGGGCGATCTCGACGAAGGGCTGCCACGCGATGTACCCGTCGATCTGATTCGTGGCGAGAAGCGTGGGGAGAGGCCCGACTCCTTTTGCATACAGGATTCCCACGGTACCCTTTCCGGTTATTCCCCCGGAAGATGTGGAGAATGCACCGAGGGCATACGCGATCCCGATGGCGACGAGGACAACCGCCGCTCCTATAACAAACTTCTTTTTCATGAAGAGAGCTTGAAACCTGAATTTTGAAAGGGCCTCCTATTGAGGCAAAGATTGCCGTCGATCTGTCATCCCCGGACAGGATTTAGCAAGTGAAGATCAGGAAAAATCTGCCTAAGAAGGCAGCTCTAAGGCCCTGCGAGAGGATGAAGAATAGTTCACAATTGTGAACACTCTGCAGGGGTCACAAGGGAGTCGCGAGGCCTCCACACCGGCCATCGCGAGCGCGGCAAACCTGTGCCCCGGCTCCAAGGACTCCAGGGATCCCCGGTGGAGCACCTGGAGGGCATCAGCCCGACGGAAAACCAACGGGGCATCGCCCCGGTGGAGACCTCACGTTCTCAATCATTCGCCCGGGGATCCCATTCCTTGGCATCCTGAACCTGTGGTTATGCATGCCGCTCATTGAAACATAGGCAAAATATGCTCTATAGGAATCTTTATAAGTTCTCACGGTGTTATCTCTAAGTAGTTCACAATCGTGAAGGCAGGATACCTCACCCTGCCTCCGGAGGTGTCCATGAACCCACGTGTCCAAAAGATCTATGAAGCCCTTTTCAGCCTCGAGGAGATCCGCGGGATCTTCCGGAGGTCCCTCCCGACAGGCCTCGATACCGTCGGGGAGACAGAGTTCAGAGAGCGGCTCGCCGCCCTCCGAAAGATTATCGACGACCTTGAGGCAGGGACGGGAACTCCGCAGGTCACGAAGATTGGCGGGGGCCTTGATATCAGGTGCCGGGAGGAACAGTTCATCAACATCCACCCCATCCAGGCCGCGGGGAGGCTCACCACGGAGGCAAGGAAGGCCCTCATTTCCTACGGAGACGGGTACTCCACCTGTGACTATTGCCGCAAACCCTTCCGGCTCGACAAGATCACGAAACCGGGAATCGCGGACTTCCATGCCGAGCTTGCGAAATGGCTGAACATGGACCAGGCACGGGTCGTGCCCGGTGCCCGGCGAGGATTCCAGGCGGTGGCCTCATCCCTCGTGGAGAAGGGAGATCCCGTGATCGTCTCGGCCCTCGCCCACTATACCGAGTTCCTCGCCGTCGAGGAGGCTGGGGGGGTCGTGAGAGAGGTCCCACTGAACGGGCAGAATATCGTCACCGCGGATGCCACGGCGCAGAAAATCGAGGAGGTGCAGAGGGAGACCGGGAGGCTCCCTGCCCTCGTCATGATCGACCACTTCGACTACCAGTTCGCGAATGAGCATGAGATCGCCGGGATCGGGAAGGTCGCGCACCAGTACGGAATCCCATTCCTCTATAACGGGGCATACACGGTCGGCGTGATGCCCGTCGACGGAAAGAGGATCGGTGCGGACTTCGTTGTCGGCTCCGGACACAAGAGCATGGCCTCGGTGGCACCGTCCGGAGTGCTCGCGGCTACCGGGGAGTACGCATCGAAGGTCCTCCGAACCACTGCGATGGTGGGGGACGTAACGAAGCGAAAGTTCGGGATCAAAGAAGTGGAGATGATGGGGTGTACCCTGATGGGGGGGACCCTCCTCTCCATGATCGCCTCCTTCCCGGCCGTGAAGGAGCGAGTGGTCCGCTGGGACGACGAGGTGAAGAAGTCCAACTACTTCCTCGGGAAGCTCCTCCAGGTCACCGGGAGCACGGTCCTCTCGGAGTACCCGAGGAAGCACACCCTCACCAAGGTCGATACCACGGGGAGCTTCGACACGGTCGCAAAGACCCACAAGCGACGGGGGTTTTACTTAAGCGACGAGCTCTCGTCCCGCGGCATCGTCGGCGAGTTCGCGGGGGCGACGAGGACCTGGAAGCTGAACACCTACGGGCTCACGTGGGACCAGATCGGGTACCTCGGCCATGCCTTCACCGAGATCGCGGAGAAGCATGGGCTGGAGGTCGCGAAATGATGCGGCCTGGCGGGTGAATTCCAGAGATCGCGGGGGTCACCCGGAGGGTGGAATCCCTCGTGATCGGACGACGAAAAGAACAGGACAGGAATAGGACAGGAACAGGAAAAAACCACAGGGAGTGTGAAAAATGACCGACAGGAAATTCCGTTTAGGAACCGCTGCCCTCCATGCAGGGCAGGAGCCCGACCCGACGACCGGGTCCCGGGCGGTACCGATCTACCAGACAACGTCCTACGTGTTCAGGGACACGGAGCATGCGGCGAACCTCTTCGGCCTCAGGGAGCTCGGGAACATCTACACCCGGCTCATGAACCCGACCACAGACGTCTTCGAGAAACGCATCGCCGCCATCGAGGGCGGGACCGGGGCGATCGCGACGGCGTCCGGGCAGGCCGCCATCACCTACGCCCTCCTGAACATCACGAGGCCGGGTGACGAGATCGTCTCTGCCGACAACCTGTACGGCGGCACGTACGAGCTCTTCCACTACACCTTCCCGAAGCTCGGGAGGAACGTCATCTTCGTGGATTCGGCGAGACCCGAGGCCTTCCGGAAGGCCATCACCCCGAAGACAAAGGCCGTGTACGCAGAGACCATCGGGAATCCCAAGCTCGACATCCCCGATTTCGAGGCCATCGCGAAGATCGCCCACGAGGCGGGCATCCCCTTCGTCGTGGACAACACGACCGGGATCGGCCTCGTCCGGCCCATCGACCACGGGGCCGACATCATCGCCAACTCGGCAACGAAATACATCGGCGGCCACGGGAACTCCATCGGGGGGGTCATCGTCGATTCCGGGAAGTTTGCCTGGAACAACGGGAAGTTCCCGGAGTTCACCGAGCCCGACCCGAGCTACCATGGTCTGAAGTACTGGGATGCCTTCGGGAACTTCCCTGGCCTCGGGAACGTGGCCTTCGTCTTCAAGATCCGGATCTCCCTCATGAGAGACACGGGGGCGGTTCTCTCCCCCTTCAATGCCTGGCTCTTCCTTCTCGGCCTCGAGACCCTGCACCTCCGGGTACCGCGCCACTCCGAGAATGCCCTCGCAGTGGCGAAGTTCCTCATGGAACAGCCGAAGGTCGCCTGGGTCAATTACCCCGGCCTTCCGGGCCATCCGAGCC
>DATGDI010000126.1:0-1608 GCA_035310965.1 Methanomicrobiales archaeon | reverse complement strand
AGCTGACCGTGAGGTGCTTTAACCTCGCGGACCGGTACCGCGTGCCGGTCTTTCTCATGGCGGACGAGACGATCGGGCACATGCGGGAGAAGATCCTCATCCCGGACACGGTCGAGCGGGTCGGCCGGAAACCGTTCGTGCCCGGCACCCCGCCCTTCCGGGCAACGGACCCGGACCTTGTCCCCGCCTTTCCGCAGTTCGGCACGGGCCAGCACGTCCACGTCACCGGCCTCACCCACGACGAGCGGGGCTACCCGGCGGCCACGAACCCGCGGCTCCACGAGAAGCTCGTCATGCGCCTCGTCCACAAGGTGGAGTTGGCGAGGAAGGAGATGGCAGACTACGTGGTCACGAACCCAGGTGCCGAGCAGGTCTTCATCTCCTACGGGGCCCCTGCCCGGTCCGTCTTCCAGCTCCTCCACGACCGGCCGAAGGAGGAGATCGGCCATCTCCGGCTCCGGGTGGTCTGGCCCTTCCCCGAGTTCGCCCTCGGGGAGTTCCCCGAGGCGAAGGCCTTCCTCGTCCCGGAGATGAACCTCGGGCAGGTGGCGAGGGAGATCGAGAGGCACACCGATGTGCCGGTCATCCCCATCCCCCGGCTTGGCGGGGCCCTCCACCCGCCGGGGATGCTCGCGAAGGCCCTGGAGGCATCCCGATGAGCTTCAGGGACTGGTACCGGGCCGACCGGCTCCCCACCATCTACTGCGCCGGGTGCGGGAACGGGACGGTCATCAACTGCGCCCTCCATGCCGTGGACAGCCTCGGCTGGAAGTGGGAGGAGACGGTCTTCGTCTCGGGGATCGGCTGCTCGTCGAGGGCACCCGGGTATATCCGGACCGACTCCCTCCACACCACCCATGGCCGGGCCCTCGCCTTTGCCACGGGGATCAAGCTCGCGAAGCCGGAGCTCCACGTCGTCGTCTTCACCGGGGACGGCGACCTCGCCGCCATCGGCGGGAACCACTTCATCCATGCCTGCCGGCGGAACGTGGACATGACGGTCATCTGCATGAACAACTGGATCTACGGGATGACCGGTGGGCAGGGCTCCCCCACCACGCCCCGGGGGGCCATCACCACCACGACCCCCTATGGCTCGGGCGAGGGGGTCTTCGACCTCGCGGCCCTCGCCGTGGCAGCGGGGGCGAACCACGTGGCCCGGTGGACCTCGTACCATGTGAAGGAGCTCACGAATGCCATCCAGGCCGGCCTCCAGACCCCGGGCTTCTCCCTCGTCGAGGTCCTCACCCAGTGCCCCACGGCGTACGGGAGGAGGAACAAGCTCAGGGAGGTCCCGGACATGATCGAGTACCTGAAGACCCATGCCATCCTCCTCCCGAAGTACAACCGGCTCGTCGCCGAGGGGAAGCCCGTCCCTGAGGACATGTTCACCGTCGGGGAGTTCGTCCGCAGGAACCGGCCGGCCATGGGGGTGCCGCCTTGAGGCACGAGGTCCGGTTCTCGGGCTTCGGCGGGCAGGGGATCATCCTCGCCGCGGTCATCCTCGGGCGGGCTGCGGCCCTCTACGACGGGAAGCACGCGGTCCAGACCCAGGTGTACGGCCCCGAGGCCAGGGGCGGGGCCTCCATGTCCGCGGTGATCATCGAC
>DATGDI010000125.1:0-5614 GCA_035310965.1 Methanomicrobiales archaeon | reverse complement strand
GTCCCTGCAGTGCGCCTCCGGGTAGGCCTCGCCTGCGATGGCGAGGAACCGTGCCCGCTCCGGGGCCTCGGACCGGTCCCCCACCGCCGAGACCGCCGCGATGTGACGGATGGCCCCCTCGACGCCCGGGTAGACGAGACGGGCGAGCTCCACCCCGAGCATGCCGCTCGTCACCCCGAAGTCGCCCCCGACGTGGTACGGGTTCACGTGCCCCTCGAGGTAGGGGTCCACCACCTCGTCCGGGTGGTGGTGGTCCACGACGAGCATGTCCAGGTCGTAGACGGCAGCCATCCGGAGGGAGGGGATGTCCTCCTCGGTGGACCCGTTGTCCATGAGGATGATGAGGGGGAGCTTCTGGCCGTACCGGACGAGGTCCTTTAACGCGAAGTCCAGGTCCCGGGTGATGTCCTCGATCTCGTAGAAGGGGGCCTTGCTCGGGGACCGCTTGAAGAGGAAGGAGGCGGCGTCATAGTCCCCGCCGTTCTCCCGGATGAGGGCCACCACCGCCTGTTCGAGGGCGACGGCCGCGGAGATCCCGTCGGCATCGGCATGGTGCCGGACGAGGATGGGCTGCCCCATGAACACGGCCTTCCGGATCCTCCGGGCCACGATGCGCATGGCGGGGACGAGGGCGGAGAGGACCGGGCTCTCCACGAGGAGCGGGAGCTCGGGAGGCTCGGCCCTCGCCTCGAGGGTGACATCGATCTCCTCCCGCACGTGGAGGGCCTCATCCCCGGTGAGGACCGCGAGGGAGGAAACCTCGACCTGCAGCTGGGAGTTCCTCTGCATCACCTCCCCCATGATGGAGACGATGTCCCCGAGCTGGACCTCCGGGTAGGCCCGGACCCCTGCCTCGACAAAGGCGGCCGTGTTCGCGATCCCGTCGCCGTCCACGAGGGTGAAGATGGTCGGGCCGCTCGTCTGCTTGACCTGGGAGACCTCTCCCTGGATCCGGACGACCCTCCCGATGGATTTTCCGAGGTCCTTCAGCCTGACCGGGGCAGACTTCTTCACCACCATCTCGGTGTGGAAGACCGAGGGGGTCACCTCCTCGAGGTCGATGTTGCCGTTCGGCCGGATGCCTTTGACAAGGACGAGGATGGGGTCCTGCTCCTTGTGCCTCTGCTTGATGTTCGACTTATGGACGAGCCCCTTCACCCGGTCGTTCAGGAGGACGAAGGCCCCGAAGTTCGCGAAGCCCTGGACCTTCCCGCTGTAGATCTTCCCCTCCTCGACCTCCCCGATGTCGCAGTTCGCGCCCAGCCGGTAGACAATGACCTTGGTATCCCCTTCCATGTGCACCCTCGTGTTCCTCCCCGCCCCCCATCGCGGCCGGGGCCGGAGATCCTTCCTACCTAGTAATCGCCGTCCTCCCTCTTATGGGTAGTCCCGTGCCGTTCTTTCAGTCCCTGAAGGGGATGTCGAGCATGACCAGGTCGGCGGGTGCGATGACCTCGCCGGTGAAGTGCCTCCTCGCATCCTCGACATGGGCCACCGTCGTCGTGTACCTCGGGCTGATGTGGACGAGGGCGAGGGTCCTCACCCCGAGGGCTGCGGCCGCCGCCCCCGCCTCGCCGGCCGTGGAGTGGTGGACCTCCTCTGCCCGTTCCCGGTCCCGATCATCGAAGGTGGCATCGTGGATCAGGAGGTCTGCCCCGCCGGCGATCTCCCGGATCCGGTCCTCAACCGGCCGCGTGTCCCCCGTGTAGCAGATCCTCCGGCCCGCCCGCGGGGGCCCCATCACCTCGTCGGGCCGGACCACCCGCTCCTGCCCGTTCGTCGTGACCCGGACGGTCTCCCCCCGCTGGAGCCTGCCGAAGAGGGGGCCGGGGTTCACCCCGAGGGAGACCGCCCTCTCCCGGTCGAACCGCCCCGGCCTCGGGTCCTCGGCGAGGACGTAGCCGAGGGACTGGATGCCGTGCTGGGTGGCGAAGGCATGGACCGCGTAGCCGCCGAACTCCACCACCGAGCCCCCCCGCATCTCCACCGACTCGACAGGGAAGCGGAGGGTGTTCCGGCAGAGCTGCGCGACGAGCCCGGCGAACTCGTGGACCCCCGGCGGGCCGTAGAGGGTGAGGGGCTCGGTCCTCCCCATGAAGGAGAGGGTCTGGGCGAGGCCGAAGGCCCCGAGGAAGTGGTCGGCATGCCAGTGGGTGATGAAGACCGCGTTCACGGTGAAGCCGGTGCGGGCACGCATCATCTGCTGCTGGGCGCCCTCGCCGCAGTCGAAGAGGAGGGTGTCGGAGCCCCTCCTCACCATGATGCAGGGGAGGTTCCGCTGGGGCGTCGGGAGTGCCCCCGCCGTCCCCAGGAAGTGGACATGGAGGGTCTCGCCGGTCAGACGAAACACCTCCGGAAAACGGCGATGCTCTTTTTCGCCTCCCCGAGGCTCCTTCCCTCCACGACGACGATCCCCCGGTAGTCCCGGGCCACGGCCCTCCCGACCTCCTCCCAGGGGATGGTCCCCTCTCCGAGGGCGAGATGCTCGTCGGCGGTGCCGTGGTTGTCATGGACGTGGATGTGGTGTGCCGAGGGAAGGACCGCGAGGAACTCCCTCACCTTCCCGACCGTATGGGCATGCCCGATGTCCAGGGTGAACCCGGTCCCGCCGGCGTCCTCGATCATCCCGAGGATCTCTTCGGGGAACCGGCAGAGGACCTCCTTGAGGCCCCCCATATTCTCCAGGAAGACCCGGACCCCCCGGTCCGCGGCATATTTCCCGATCTCGGAGAGAGCGGACTTCTGGAGGGCCCAGACCTTCTCGGGCAGGAGCTTGCCCATGGGCGAGAGGTACCCGGGATGCACGGTGACCCGGTCGGTGAGATCCGCGGCCCCCTCGATACAGGCGAGGACCTGGCGCACCGACTCCCTCCAGATGGGGTGGTTGAGGGAGGCGAGGTTCAGGTCGCTGTAGGGAGCATGGACCGAGAGGGCGAGGCGGGTGGATGCCGCGATCTCGGTGACCTCCTTCACGATCCCGGGCCGCTCGAAGGAGGAGGCCCCGTCGGCCATCACCTCCCAGCCCCGGTAACCGATGCCCTCCAGGGAGTAGACCCACCGCCGGTCCTCCCATGCCTTGGAGGAGGCCGAGAAGAAGGGGGTGAGGCTCACGCTTCCCTCCGGATCCGGTCGAGGAGGGCCCTCGCCCTCTCTTCGAAGTCCCCGAGGGACCCGTCGTTCCCGATGACCCGGTCCGCCCCGGCGAGGGCCCGGGCGAGGCCGAAGCCCTCCTCGCGCCGGTCCCGGTTCCTCAGGTCTTCGGCCCGGGTCAGGTCATCGCTCCTCCCCCTTGCCGAGGACCTCGAGAGGCGCGTCTCGAAGGAGGAGACGATCCCGACGAGGAGGAAGACGGGGAAGTGTCGCCGGAAGACCTCCACCTCGGCATCTCCCCGGATCCCATCGATGATTACCAGGGGGGCACCGAGGGCCTCTACCGCCGGGATAGTGGCGAGGGCGACCGCGTCCATGCCCTGTTCCTTCCGGAGCCGGACGGCCATCTCCCCGAGGGCGGCATCCGAGGTCCCGAGGCCCGCCTCTGTGGCCTTCCGCCGGATCACGTCCCCCATGACCACCACCGGGATTCCCGATTCGGTGGCGATCCGGGAGAACTCACCCTTGCCGCTCGCCGGATACCCGACGACCCCGATCACCCGCATACACCACCTCCCCTTCCTCCCGGGTCCGGATCTTCACCACCCGGCCGACGCGGTCCGCGACCTTCCGGAGCTCCTCGGACGAGAGGGGCTTCACCCCGCCATCCATCCCCTGCTGGAGAACGAGGTCCACCCCATCGGCAACCCGGGCGATGTAGGGAACCTCGTCCTCGTACCCCCGGAAGAGGGTCACCACCACCTCGAACTCCGGGAGGTCGCCCGCGAGCTTTGCATCCCGGCAGAGGGCGAGGGACTCCTTGATGGGCCCCGAGTACTTCTCCTTCAGGAGGTTGTCGTACCGCTCCCACCGGGCCTTGATGTCCAGGGCCACCCGGTCCACGAGCTTTTCCGAGATGAGGGAGGCGAGGACCTTCGGGAAGACCCCGTTCGTCTGGAGCCCGACGAGGAGCCCCATGGCCCGGGAGGCCCGGGCCAGGGCCTTCAGGGGCTCGGGCTGCATCGTCGGCTCGCCTCCCGAGAAGACCACCCCGGAGACGAGGATCCGTGAGGATCGCATGAGGGCCGTCACCTCCTCCAGCTCCCGGAAGTCCTCCCCATCCTGGATGGAACGGTTATGGCAGTAGGAGCACCGGACCGGGCAGCCCCGGAGGAAGACCGTGCAGACGGCACGTCCCCTCCAGTCCACCGTGGAAAGGGGTACGAAGCCCCCGAAGTTGACCTTCAGAGAATCACCGGCTGATCAGAGCGTGCGGCGGCAGGTTTCATGAAGCTATGCGATCCGAAGCGGAGGTGTGGATCAGTTACGGTAATAGAATTTCATCCGGAGCCCAAGCAGGAACGTAATGGCGATCAGTATTTTCGCGGCGGGCTCCTGTGGTGTTACACCTCAACGAATGATCGGTGACCTTACCGAACCGAAGCTTTGACTAAGTCAGGCAATCTTGGTTTCGTTGTCAGGCTCTTGGGGGGCTACCGCCCCCCGGCGCGGCCATCCCCCTCCGTTGATGGGGATTCCCGCGAGAGTTTTCGCGAATATCATCAACCTTCTTCCTCCAATTGAAGGGCCTATCGCAATTGGGGGACGTCACAGCGGCGGGGGCGAGCCATCAGGTGAAGCCCCCAGGAGCGTCATCCGGATTATCGAAAAACGATAGATCCATCAAGTCCTTGGGGGCTTCGAATATCATGGGAAAGAAGATTTCCTTTTAATAAACCTCGTTTGCCGTAACGCAAATCAACTTTACTTGCGAAGCAGACAAGCCAGATTTATTTAGATTTCTGGAAAACAAGCCTTTATCTGGTCGCTTCGCCTAGTGGTGGGATATGACATTTCTTGAGGATGCGAAGCGCGGGATCGTCGGCGACGAGATCCGGACGGTGGCCCGGGACGAGGGGGTCACCGAGGACTTTGTCCGGAGGGGGATGGCGGCAGGGAGGATCGTCATCCCCATCTCCCCGTACCGGAAGGTGAAGTTCTGCGGGATCGGCGAGGGGCTGCGGACCAAGGTGAACGCCTCGGTAGGCACCTCCTCGGACATCGTGGACATCGACATGGAGCTCGAGAAGGTCCGGCAGGCGGAGCTCGCAGGCGCCGACACCATCATGGAGCTCTCCACCGGCGGGGATTTCGCCGAGATCCGGCGGAGGGTCTGCGGGGCGACGAGCCTCTCGGTGGGCTCGGTGCCTCTCTACCAGGCCTTCATCGAGGCCGCCATCAGGGACGGGGCCGTGGTCCACATGAAGGAGGACGACCTCTTCCGGATCACCGCCGAGCAGGCGAAGCTCGGCACGAACTTCATGGCCATCCACACGGGGATCAACCTGGAGACCATGGAGCGGCTGAAGAACCAGGGGAGGACCTGCGGGCTCGTCTCCCGGGGCGGCGCCTTCCTCACGGCGTGGATGCTCCACAACAAGAAGGAGAATCCCCTCTACTCGGAGTTCGACTACCTCCTCGAGATCCTGAAGGAGCACGAGGTCACCCTCTCCATGGGGAACGG
>DATGDI010000124.1:0-1543 GCA_035310965.1 Methanomicrobiales archaeon | reverse complement strand
ATCAAGATCAACAGCATCACCCTCCTCATCCTCGGGGGCGTCTCCTCCATCGAGAACGAGGTCCCCGATCCCCGGGACGAGCTCCCCATGTCCCTCGCCGGGCCCCTCACTTCCCTCGGCCTCGCCGTCATCTCCTGGCTCGCAGTGCTCGCGGGGGAAAATCTGATTCCCACCGCTCTCGCCCCGGTCGGCGGGGTCGTGGTCTTCCTCTTCGGGTACCTCGCCCTCCTCAACCTGATCCTCTTTGCCTTCAACCTCCTCCCGGCCTTCCCCATGGACGGGGGGAGGGTGCTCCGGGCATGGCTCGCGAAGCGGATGCCCCTCCCGAGGGCGACGAAGATCGCCGCGGACGTGGGGAAGGTCTTTGCCTTCCTCTTCGTCATCTTCGGGGTCCTCACCCTGAACTTCATCCTCGTCATCATCGGGATCTTCATCTACCTCGGGGCAGACCAGGAGTTCTACGCCATCCGGTCCACCGTGCTCCTCAAGGACGTTGCGGTATCGGATGTCATGTCCAGCTCCCTCATCACCGTCCCCTCCACGATGCCCGTGCCCGAGGTGATCCGGCTCATGTACGCGACGAAGCACCTGGGTTTCCCCGTCGTGGACGCCGGGGCGCTCGCGGGCATGGTCACCCTCGAGGACGTCCACCGCACCTCGGAGATCGACCGGGACGCAAAGCAGGTGAAGGACATCATGTCCCGGAACCTCATCACCCTCCCCCCGACGGCGATGCTTACCGAGGCCTTCCGGCTCATGTCCAGGCACAACATCGGGAGGATCCCCATCGTCGCGGACGGGAAGCTCCTGGGCATCGTCACCCGGACGGACATCCTGAAGGTGATGGAGCTCCGCGAGGCCTAATCCGTCCGGAAGGAGAGGGCCCCGTCGAGGGGAGTCTCCCCGGCCACGGCCCGGAAGGCCGCGAGGTCCCGAAAGGGCCGGGCGGCGAGGAGGGCACCGGCCCGCTTCCTCCCGATCCCCGGGAGCCATGCGAGGGCCTGGAAGGGGAGAAGGTTCACCTCCACCGGATACGGGAGGGCGGTGATGGACCGCATCCCCCAGTCCACGACAACGGTGTCGAGCACCCTCCGTTCCGCGAGGACGAGCGGGATCCCCACGAGGACCGGGTAGGACCCCATCTGCCGGCCGTACGAGACAGGGCCGGGCTGCTCCACGATGACCTGCCTGAGGACCGTCCCGAGCGGGAATACCCTCGCGATCATCGGCCGGTCGAAGTCCCTCCTGACCTCCTCCTTGAACCTCCGGAAGAGCCGCTCATGTCTCCCGAGGGTGTTCTCCGTGTACGCCCGGGTCCCCGGGAAGGCCATGAGCTTCCGGATGTTCACCCGCCGGACGAGGAGTCCCCCGGCAAGGAGCCCTTCGAGGAACTCCCGGTTCAGCCGGAAGGTCTCCTCCGTTTCGCCGGCGAGGCCGATGATGAAATTCAGGCCCGGGAGGAGCTCCGGTATCCCCTCCCGCCTGGCCCCGCCCACCTCGTTCACCACCCGGATGGCCTGCATCACCTGCTCCGGGGTCGCCT
>DATGDI010000123.1:0-18680 GCA_035310965.1 Methanomicrobiales archaeon | reverse complement strand
CCCTTTATCCCCGGTCCGTCCCCCATGACCTCAATAAGATGGATGTGTCGGGATATATAGCTTGCGGCCGACGGGAAAACGGCCAAAAATCCGGTTCAATAAATGCTGAACTTCCCGGGAATGTGAAGCTCCCGGCCGGAGGATCATCACGGGAGCGGTGGGGCGCGCAGAGCGACGTTCCCATCAGGGCAACGGAGCTGGAGCACGGTGAAGAGCGACGTTTCCGAAGTGCGACGCTTCCCAAGGAAGCGGAGCTCAAGTAACATGGAGTGTTGCGAGGAAGCGGAACTTGAGCACCGCGGAAGCGGTGCGAAGCGGTGCGATGTGTTCCCGTCACTCTGCCGCCTGCTCCCTCTTCCTCGTTTTCCTCTTTCCGTTCTCAGCATTTTTCACCGGCTCTCTGTCATGGGCCTTCTCCGGCACCCGCCGGATGAACACCTCCTCGAAAAAGGTCTCCTGCGATATCTCCACCTTCCCATCGAGGTTGAGGAACAGGAGGGGTATGTACACGTCGGCGATCTTTCTGTCCAGGGTCTGGCAGAGCTCCCCGAGCCGGATCTCCTCCCGTGATGCGGCCAGCTCGACCCACCTCTTCCAGACGTCGCCTGCCGTCTCCTGGTACCCCTCGTCATGGGCGACCGAGACCACATCCGCCGTCTCCGGGATGAACTCGGGAGTGACGGTGCGGGTGCGCCGTCTCCGGTGCTCCTCGCGTTCGGCGGTGCGGAGCATCCGGATGAGCTCGTAGAGGGTGACCGGCCGGGTGCGGAGGTTCTTCCGCTCGATGCGGCGCCGGATCTCCCGCTCGAGCCGCTCGATGGGGCCGAGCCACTCGTGGATATCGAAGCCCTCGGGGGGCTCCTCCTCGGGGCCGAACTCGTCCTCCTCACCCGTCGCATCGGGTTCGACGAGGAACTCGGACTTCAGCCGAAGGAGGGTCGCGGCATAGAAGAGGGTCCTCCCCGAGACCCGCAGGTCGAGCTGCCGGAGCCGATCGAGTTCGTTGAGGAAACGGTCCGTCACCTCCAGGATATCGATGTTCCAGGGGTCGATCTCCCCCCGCTCGGCAAGGCCCACCAGGATCTCGACCGGCTCCTCATCCATGGGCATTCATCCCCGGTGAAGTCCAGCCGGGCACCGCCTGGGTCTCCCCACTGGCCTTCACCCCCGGTGACGTCCAGCCGAATCCCGCCGGAGCCCTACCCACTGGCCTTCACCCCGGTGACGAGGGACGACTTGTCCTCCCGCAGGGTCACCCCCACGATCCGGTCGGCGCTATCGATCATGGGCTTCCGGAGCGAGACGATGACGAACTGGGCGTTCGCCGAGAGCTCCTTGATCATGTTTGCGATCTGCTCGACGTTGTACCCGTCCAGGAACATGTCGATTTCGTCGAGGGCGTAGAAGGGGGCAGGCATGTACTTCTGGATGGAGAAGATGAAGGCGAGGGTGGTGAGGGACTTTTCCCCACCCGAGAGGGCCGAGAGGAGGTGGACCTTCTTGTCCCGGGGCTGGACGGCGAAGGTGAGGCCGCCGGCGAAGGGGTCCTCCTCGTTCTCGAGGACCAGGTGGCCGCTCCCCCGGGTGAGGCGGGCGAAGATCTCCCGGAAGTTGCCGTCGATGGCGGAAAACGCCGTGGAAAACGCGCTGTGCTTCATCTTCTCGTACTGCTCGATCCGTTCGAGGATGCTCGCCCGCTCCCGGGAGAGGATCTCCTTCCGCTCCTTCCGTTCCTTCACCCGGGCCGTGGTCCGCTCGTACTCCTCGATGGCGAGCATGTTCACCGCCCCCATTCCCTCGACGCCCTTCTTCGCCTCGGAGAGTCCCTCCTCGATCTCCTGGAGCGAGAGCTCGGTCTCGATCCCCGCGGCCTGGACCTTCAGGGCCTCGAGGGCCGGGGCGATGGCCTTCTCCTTCTCCTCGAGGGCCGAGATCTGGAGGGCGATCCGCTCGATCCCCGCCTCCCTGTCGGCCCTCTTCCGTTCCGCGGTCCGGATCTTCTCGGTGAGCTTGTCCCGGGCCTCCCGGAGGCCCGAGAGCTCCTTCGAGAAGACCGAGAGCCGTTCCTCGAGGGAGACGATGGCCCCCTTTGCCCGCTCGATCTCTTCCTTCGACGAGGCGACGGTGGCATCGATCTCCCTGTTCTTCCCCGCGACCCGCTCCTTCTCGGCGGAGAGCTCCTCCACCCGCTTCGTGAAGTACGACCGCTCCTGCTGGGCGCCCGAGATCTCGGCGTCCTTGTTCCGGAGCCGCTTCTCAACCTCGTCGGCCTCGGTGCGGAGGCGCTCCATCTCCTGGACGAGGCCGGGGAGGGCGTCGTCGTCCAGGGCCCTCTTCAGCTCCTCGACCTCGCCCGTGACCCGGCTGATCTCCCGGGTCATCTCCTCGAGCTCCTGCTCGCAGGCCGCGAGCTCCTGCGCCCCGCCACCCGTCTCCTCGTCCATCTTTGCGAGGGCCGCGGCGGTTGCCGCCCTTTCCTCGGTGAGGGCGTCCCTCCTCTTGCCGTACTCCTCGGCAAGGATCCGGAACCGGGCCATCTCCTCGTCGAGGGTCGTCCGCCGTGCCCGGAGATCCGTGGACCGGGCCTCCTCCCTCTGGATGCCCGCCCTCACCTCCGCGGTCTCGGCGGCGAGGCCCTGGATCTCGGCCCGGAGCCGGGCGATGTCATCCTCGGCGGCGATACCGAAGCCCTTCACCTTCTTCAGGGACCCGCCGGTCATGGCCCCGCTCTCTTCCAGGAGCTCGCCCTCGAGGGTCACCATCCGGTATTTCCCGAGGAGCTTCCGGGCCCGGTCCAGGGTGTCGACGACAACGGTCCGGCCGAAGACGATCCGGAACGCGGGGGCGTACACCGGGTCGTAGTGGATCAGGTTCACGGCATAGTCGATGACCCCGGGCCGCGCCTCGAGCGGCGGGAGGTTCACGTTCTTCAGGTTCTTCAGGGGGAGGAAGGTGAACCGGCCGAGCTTCTGCTCCTTGAGGAGGGTAATGGCATCGGCCGCGACCCGGTCGTTGTCCACCACGATGTTCCGGATCCTTCCGCCGGCCGCGACCGAGAGGGCGGTGGCGTACTCCGGGTCCGCCTTCCCGAGCTCCCGGATGGTCCCGTGTACGCCGTCCAGGCCCCGGACCGCCTCGAGCCCCCGCTCGGTCCCCTCGCCCCCGGCCTGCTGCTGGGCCTCGAGCCGGGCGAGCTCCCGCTCCTTTGCCCGGCCTTCGGTCTCCAGCCGCTCGGCCTCGGCCCGGAGGGCGAAGAGCCGTCCCTCGGCGGCGGCGATCTCCCGCTCCAGGCCCTGCTTCCCCGCCTCCCGGTCCGCGACCGAGGTCCCGCACTCGGCGACCTGCCGGTCCTTCTCGGCCATCTCGGCCTCGGCCGCCTCCACCTCCTTCTGAAGGCGTTCGCGCTCGGAGGTCCTGCCCCGGCTCTTCTCGATGAGGAGATCCTTCTTGTGGATCACCTCGGCCCGGGCAGTCTTCTTCTTCTCCACCTCCTCCATGAGGGAGAAGAGCCGGTCCCGGGAGCTCTCGACGTTCGAGGTCCGGGACTTCACGTCCCGGTCCAAGACCTCGAACTTCCCCCGGAGGGACCCGGCCTCCATGGCCAGGTTCGCCCGGTCGATGGACAGGGTCCGGATGGCCTGGGTTCCCTCGGTGACCTTGGCCTCGGCCCGCTTCTGGTCGAGGTAGATCCGGTTGATCTCCTCCAGGTTTCCCTCCTTCTCCTTCGAGATGCGCCCGATGGTCTGCTCCGCGAGGGTGATCTTCCCCTTCTCGGCCTCGAGGCCGGAGACGAGGGAGAGGTACTCAGGCCCGCTCTTCTCGTTGATCTGGAGGTCGAGCTCCCCGAGCTCGCCGTTCAGTTTCCCGATGGCACCGGCCACGTCCGCGGCCGCACCCTTTGCCTTCTCGAGGGCCTTCCCCTGCTCGGCCGAGAGCTCCCGGAGGGCGAGAAGCTCCTTTTCCCTCTCCCGGAGCTCCGCGGCCGAGCGGCAGACCTCGAACCGGTGGATCGTATCGAGGAGGGCCCGGTACTCCACCGCCCGGTCCCGCTCGGCCTCGAGCTCCTGGAGCCGGGTGTCGAGCTCGTGGAGCATGAGCTCCTCCCGGTCGATCCGCTCCCTCACCACCTCGAGCTCCCGGAGGGCGGCCTCCTTCTTGGAGTCGAACTCGGCGACCCCGGCGATCTCGTCCAGGATCTTGCGGCGCTCGGTGTCGGACATCTCCATGATCCGGGTGATATCCCCCTGCATCACGACGTTGTACCCCTCGGGCTTGATCCCGACCTTCCCCAGGAACTCCGTGATGTCCGTCTGTTTGCAGAGCCGGTTGTTCAGGTAGTTGTAGCTGTAGTACCCGTGCGGGGTGCGCCGGATCCGCCTCCTCACCACGGTTTCGTCAGAGAACCGGATGGCGACCTCGGCGGTGTTCTTCCCGGTGTTCAGGTTGATCAGGTCGGTGAGCTTCTCGGCCCGGAGGGTCCTCGACGAGGAGAGGGCGAGGGAAAAGAGGATGGCATCGATGATGTTACTCTTCCCGGAGCCGTTCGGGCCCGAGATGACGGTGAAGTGCTCGAAAAAAGGGATGGTGGTCTTTCGCCCGAAGGACTTGAAGTTATCGATCTCGATCTCGGTGATATGCAAGGCAGGCCCCACGGTCTGTCGTTCCGGCTTATGGTATCGGGATACTCACTGCTTGGATTTTTCGTCTTCCTCCTCGACCGCGTAGATGAGGGCGTTGGATCCCTTGCCCTTGGACGGCTCCCCCTTGCCCTTGCTCCGGAGGGCCTGTGCCGTCTTTGCGGAGGCGACGATGTAGTCCGAGTCCTTCCTCCGCTCCTCCTTCATGGTTCCATCGGACTGCATGATCCGGGCGAGCTCCCCCTCGCTCGCCGGGGCGCCCTCGCCCGGCTGTCCCCTCGGGGAGACGCTCACCCTTCCCTGGGGCCGCGTGAGAAGCGGAGGCCGCTTCTCCTCGAACCTGCTGTTCAGTCTCTCGACGATGGACTTGAGGTCCAGGAGCTCGTTCGTGAGCCCCTTGATGAGGGCCTCCATCTCCCGGACCTTGTTCTCCAGCTCGCTCACCCGGTCGCTCCCGGCCTGTGGAACCCTCATATCCCCGTTCATGTACCCCACTCCGTATCCTGTATGGAACCTCGAAAGGCTGATGCCTTTCTCGTTCTCTTGTTCCTGTCGGAACAGTCGAATCCCGAAAGGCTGACGCCTTTCTCATTCTAGTCCCCTGATGGGACCGTCGAACCTTCCTGATCTCCCCGTACCTCACGGGAAACCGAAGATTTCTAAGGAATTTATCTTTCAGGTAACCTATATCCTTTGTGTTCACCCCGGACCTAACGGGAACGTCGTATTATCGCACCGCTTCGCGGTGCTCCAGCTCCGTTCCCTGACGGGAACGTCGCATTAAGGAAAAGGCTCATGCCCAAGGACTCCCCTTTCTCTAATGCATGTCCGAGCTTGCCAGGACTGATCCGGAGATCGCCGACGTGATCGAGAAGGAGCGTCTGCGCCAGCTGAACGGGCTGGAGCTCATCGCCTCCGAAAACATCGTGTCCCGCGCCGTCCTCGAGGCGCAGGGATCCATCATGACGAACAAGTACGCCGAGGGATACCCTGGCAAGCGGTACTACGGCGGATGCGGGTACTACGACGTGGCCGAGAACCTGGCCCGGGACCGGCTGAAGCAGCTCTTCGGGGCCGAGCATGCGAACGTCCAGCCCCACTCGGGCACCCAGGCGAACATGGCGGCCTACTTCGCCGCGATGAAGCCCGGGGGGACCCTCATGTCCATGAGCCTCTCCCAGGGGGGCCACCTCTCCCACGGCTCACCGGTGAACTTCTCGGGCCAGCTCTTCCGGATCGTGCCGTACGGAGTGGACCTGGAGACCGAGACCCTCGATTACGGGGTCATCGAGTCCATCGCACGGAAGGAGAAGCCGAATGTCATCGTCTGCGGGGCGAGCGCCTACCCGAGGACCATCGACTTCAAAGCCTTCCGGGAGATCGCGGATGCCGTGGATGCAAAATGCGTGGCAGACATCGCCCATATCGCCGGGCTCTGCGCCACCGGCGTGCACCCGACCTCGGTGAACGTGGCGCACTTCACGACGACCACGACCCACAAGACCCTCCGCGGCCCCCGGGGCGGGGCCATCATGTGCGGGAAGGAGTTCGCCCAGGCGGTGGATAAAGCGGTATTCCCGGGGATGCAGGGCGGCCCCCTCATGCACACCATCGCGGCAAAGGCGGTCTGCTTCAAGGAGGCGCTAAGGCCCCAGTTCACCGACTACAACCGGCAGATCGTGAAGAACTGCCGGGTCCTCGCCCAGACCCTCATGGACGGCGGCCTGCGCCTCGTCTCGGGAGGCACCGACAACCACCTCCTCCTCATCGACCTCTCGGACAAGGGCATCACCGGCCTCGAGGCCGAGAACGCCCTCGGCTGCGCCGGGATCACCGTGAACAAGAACACCATCCCCCGGGAGACCCGGAGCCCCTTTGTCACGAGCGGCCTCCGGATCGGTACCCCGGCGGTTACCTCACGGGGCATGAAGGAGCCGGAGATGAGGTTCATCGGGGCGAAGATCCTGCATGTCATCAGGGATGTGAAGGATGAGAAGGCCCTGGTGCAGGTGAAGGAGGAGGTCATCGCCATGGCGAGCCGGTTCCCCATCTACCCGGAGTGATATGATCCTTGACGGCCGGGCAACCGCCGATAAGCGTCTCGAGGGCCTGAAGGAGCAGATCAGGGCCTCCGGGATCACCCCGCGGCTTGCCACGGTCATGGTGGGAAAGGATCCGGGATCACAGCTCTACGTAAGGATGAAGCACCGGACATGCGAGCAGGTCGGGATCGGATCCGTCTCGGTGGAGCTCTTGGAGGGGGCGGCCTCGGGCGAGGTCGAGGGGGAAATCAGGGCGCTCGGGGAGAATCCCTCCATCGACGGGATCCTCGTCCAGCTCCCCCTTCCGCGGCATCTCGATGAAAGACGGATCATCGCCGCCATCCCGCCCGAGAAGGACGTGGACGGGTTCACCCCCTTCTCCCTGGGACGGCTTTTCTCGGGGAATCCCGCCTTCGTCCCCTGCACGCCCCTCGGGGTCATGACCCTTCTTTCTGAGTATGGCATCCCGGTCGAGGGGGCCGATGCCGTGGTGGTGGGGAGGTCTCTCGAGGTGGGCCGGCCCATGGCCGCCCTCCTCCTCAATGCCGGATCGACGGTCACCATCTGCCACTCGAAGACGCGGGACCTCGCCGGAAAGACGGGGTCTGCGGACATCCTCGTCTCGGCCGTGGGGAAGCCCGGGTTCATCACGGGGGACATGGTCAAAAAGGGCGTTGTCGCGGTCGATGTGGGGATCACCATGGTCGGCGGGAAGCCGGTCGGGGATCTCGACTTCCCGTCGGTGGAACCGGTCGCCCGGGCCATCACCCCCGTCCCGGGCGGCGTGGGGCCGATGACCATCGCCATGCTCATGGAGAACACCCTCGCGGCGGCACGGGAGAGGAGATGCAGGCCTGCGTGATCCGGGGCCTCTCCATCGGGGATGGCTCGCCCGTCCGGCTCATGGGCGTGATTAACTGCAGCCCAGAGTCCTTTTACCGGGGGTCGTATGTCCCTCCCGGGAAGGCGGGGGAAAAGGCCCTCACCATGGTCGCGGACGGGGCTGACCTCGTGGACGTGGGGGCCCGGGCAACGGGGCCGGGATCCCCCCCTCTTTCGCCGGAGGTCGAGAGGGAGCGGATGGTTGCGGCCCTCTCGGCCCTCGAGGGGACCGGCGTCACGGTCTCGGTGGACACGAGGGAGCCCGAGGTGCTCGCGGCATGCCTCCGGTACGACATCCATGCGGTGAACGACATCGGAGGCCTCTCGGATCCCCGGTTCGCTCTCCGGGTAAGGGACTCCGGGCTCCCCGCGATCCTTATGGCCTCCCGGGAGGTTCCTGGGGATGCCATCGGTCTCCAGGCGACCCTGGACGCGCTCCAGCTGGTGGTGACCCGGTGCATGGAGTACGACATCGATGACTTCATCCTGGATCCCGGGATCGGGAAGTGGGTGCCGGAGAGGACCGCCCGGGACGACTGGGAGCTGGTCCGGCACTTCGCGGAGTTCCGCTCCTTTGGCCGGCCGCTCCTCGCGGCGGTCTCCCGGAAGACCTTTATCGGGGAGCTCCTGCGAAGAGAACCCGGCGAACGGCTCTCCGGGTCCCTCGCGGTTGCCCTCCTCCTCGCCCTGGGGGGGGCGTCAGTGGTACGCACCCACGACGTGCGGGAGACGAGGGATGTCCTCGGGGTCCTCGCCGAGGTGAAGGGCCCGTGAAAACGGGTTTCTCGGTCTTCGGGGTGAAGACGCCCCTCATCCGGGCCGGTGACGATCTCCCGTCCATCATCCTGGAGGCGGCCGGGAAGAGCCCGGCGAAGGGGGTGCGGGACGGGGACATCCTTGTCATCGCGGAGTCGCCGGTCGCCACCGCCGAGGGTCGGGCCGTATCCCTCGACCGGGTGACACCCTCGGACCGGGCCCGGGAGCTCGCGGGCCGGTACGGGATGGACCCCCGGCTCGCCGAGGTGGTCCTCGGGGAGAGCGACGCCGTCGTGGGCGGCGTCGCGGGCTTCCTCCTCACCATGAAGCAGGGAACCCTCCTCCCGAACGCCGGGGTGGACCTGTCCAACACCCCGCCGGGGACCGCGCTGCCCCTCCCGAGGGATCCCGACGGGAGCTCAGCCCGGATCCGTCGCGCCCTGGAGGAACGGACGGGAGCGAAGGTCGCGGTGATCATCGCCGACAGCCGGACCCATGCCATGCGCCTCGGCTGCTCCTCGGTGGCCATCGGCTGCGCCGGGATCCGGGCGGTGATCGACGAGCGGGGGAGGACCGACCTCTACGGCCACATCCTCGAGGTCACCCAGCGGGCCGTGGCCGACAACATCGCCTCGGCGGCGGTCCTCGTTATGGGGGAGGCGGACGAGTCCGTCCCCTGCGCCATCGTGAGGGGGCTCGGCCTTCCCATCGTGGACGAGGTGGGGGTCCCCTCCATCGCCGCCGAGGAGTGCCTATTCATGGGGGTTGCGCTTCACGCCGACCCGTCCGTCCTCGGTGGCAAGGGCGAACCCGAGCCGCTCTAGGTACCTCCGGGTCCCGCCGCTCCCCAGGGTGAGGACCTCCACGAGATCTTCCACTTCGTCGATGTCGTCGTGGAGCCGGAAGGAGTCGATGATCTCCACCGAGAGGCCGAGCTCCCCGGCGATCTCGAGGTGCTTCAGGAAGCTCGCCCCGTAAAAGTCGGCCCGGAAGCCCGCGGGGTTGGGGAGGAAGATGGCGTTCGTTCCCCCTCCCCGGCCCGGCACCATGGCAGCCCGGGCCTTCGTGGTCGTGATCTCGGTGATGTTGTCGGGGGTGATAAGAGGGAGATCGGACATGACGATGAGGGTCGGACCTTCTGCCTTCGGGAGGAGCTCATTCAGAGCCTCGTTGAGGCCTCCTGGGTGGACGATGGTCTCGATGCCGGTCAGGCAGTAGGGGGCGGTGGAGAGGATCGTCGGGGTACACCCCCCGTCGACCACCGCTTCGATCACGTCACCGAGCATCATCTCCGCGAAGGTCTCCCGCTCTGCGAGGCTCATGATCTTCGAGAGCCGGGTCTTCGGGTTCTTCGGCTTGAAGGGGATGATGGCGCGGATGGGCATGCGATACAGGGGTGGTTCCGGGGATGAGAAAAACAATTCGATGATCCCGCCCGGCCAGCTTCATGAGCCGGGAGGGGAAGGAGTACATCATGGCCCGGGTCATTACCTTCTCGAGAAACGTCTTCCTCCCCCTCACCACGGTCTGCAGGAACCGGTGCGACTACTGTGGGTTCCGGACTCCTGTGCGGGAAGGATGCATCCTTTCTCCCGCCGGGGTGGACCGGATACTTGTCCACGGGGCCGCAACCGGATGCACCGAGGCCCTCTTTACCTTCGGCGAGCGGCCGGAGACCGAACCCGGGTTCTCTGCCATGCTTTCGGCCCTGGGCTATAATACGATCCTCGATTACTGCTACGGGATGTGCCTCCGGGCCATTGCGACGGGCCTCCTTCCCCACACGAACGCGGGTCTCCTTACCTACGGGGATATGGAGCGTCTCCGGGAGGTGAACGCCTCGATGGGCCTCATGCTCGAGACGACGGCGGAGGTCCCCGCTCACCGGAACTCGCCGGGGAAGCGGCCCGAGGAGCGGATCCGGATGATGGAGGACGCGGGAAGGCTCCGCATCCCCTTCACCACGGGCATCCTGGTGGGGATCGGCGAGACCCTGGGAGACCGGGAGGAGTCCCTCATGGTCATCCGGGACCTCCAAAAGAGGTTTGGCCACATCCAGGAGGTCATCGTCCAGAACTTCTGCCCGAAGGAGGGGACCCCGATGGCCCGGGCGCCGGGAGTGTCCACCGATGAGATGTGCCTCACCCTCCGGCTTGCCCGGGACATCCTCCCGGCAGAGGTCGCGGTCCAGATCCCGCCGAACATCGCCGATGCCGCTGCCCTCATCCCCTGCGGCGTGGACGATCTCGGGGGCATCTCGCCGGTAACTCCCGACTACATCAACCCGGAGCACTCCTGGCCGGCGGTCGATGACCTTTGGAAGGTGGCGGGGGAGGCGGAGCTCAGGGAACGCCTCTGCATCTACCCGGGGTTCATTGAGAAGGGATGGTATCCTCCCGCCATCGAAGGACTTATCAGACGGCTGGAGCAACAGATCAGGGGGGAGAAACGGTGAAGAAGGGCGCGCTTCTCTACAGGGGAAAGGCGAAGTCGGTGTACCTGACCGACACCCCGGACGAGCTGTCCGTGGAGTTCCGGGACGACATCACGGCCTTCGACGGAGGGAAGATGTCCGTCCTCCCGGACAAGGGAGTGTACAACGCCGCGGTCTCGGCTTTTTTCTTCGAGTACCTGGAGATCCACGGGGTCAGGACCCAGTACATCCACATGCTCGACCGGCGGACCATGCTCGTCCGGCGGCTCTCCATGATCCCCCTCGAGGTCATCGTCCGGAACGTCGCGGCGGGATCCCTCGTGAAGCGGTACCCCTTCAAGGAGGGGGAGGTGCTGAAGCCCACGATCATCATGCTCGACTACAAGGACGACAGCCGGCACGATCCCATGGTGAACGACGACATCATCTTCGCCCTGGGCCTCGTCAGCCGGGAGGAGCTCCTCACCGTGAGGAAGATGGCCCTCAAGGTGAACGACCTCCTCCGGACCTACCTCGCGGGCCTCGCCATCACCCTCGTCGACTTCAAGCTCGAGTTCGGCAGGTGGAAGGACCAGATCCTCGTGGGGGACGAGATCTCCATGGACTCCATGCGGCTCTGGGACGAGAGGACCCGGGTGTCCCTGGACAAGGACGTGTTCCGTTTTGACAAGGGGGACGTGATGGCGACCTATGCGGCGGTGGCCGAGAGGATCACCCCCGGTGCCCTTCACCGGTTCGAGGCAGAAAAGGCGGTCTTCGCGGGAGATGAGCAGGGATGAACTTCGATGTCGAGGTGAGGATCTCCTTAAAGCCCGGGATCCTCGATCCCGAGGCCCGGGCCATCCAGCACGCCCTCTCGGACCTCGGCTTTCCCACGACCCGGCTCTCCACGGCCCGGATCTTCTCCATCTCGCTGGAGGCGGGGGACCGGGCCGAGGCCGGGGAGATGGCCAGGCAGATGTGCGAACGGCTCCTCGCGAACCCCGTCATCCACCGCTATGAGGTGGAGGTCAGGGAATGAGGTTCGCGGTCGTCCGGTTCGGGGGTTCCAACTGCGACCTGGACGCCGTCCATGTGCTCCGTCACGTCTGCGGGGTGGAGACCGACCTCCTCTGGTACAAGGAGGGCCTCCGGCGGAAATACGATGCCGTGGTGATCCCCGGCGGGTTCTCGTACGGGGATTACCTCCGGGCCGGGGCCATCGCGGCAAGGACGCCTGTCATGGAGGAGATCCTCCGGCACGCGAAGGAGGGGGGCCTGATCCTCGGGATCTGCAACGGCGCCCAGATCGGGGCCGAGAGCCGGCTCGTCCCGGGCACCTTCACCCTGAACGCGTACCCGAAGTTCCTCTGCCGCCCGGTCCACCTGCGGGTCGAAAACAGCGGGACCCCCTTCACCTCCCTCTACCGCGAGGGGGAGGTGATCCGGCTCCCCATCGCCCACAAGGAGGGGCGGTACATGGCAGACCCGGAGACCCTCGCGGCCCTGAACCGGGAGAAGAGGGTCGTGTTCCGGTTCTCAGATGCCGACGGGCGGGTCACGGAGGCGGTCAACCACAATGGATCGGCGGAGAACATCACGGGGGTCCTCGGCAGGGGAGGGAACTTCCTCGCCATGATGCCCCACCCCGAGCGGGCCTCCGAGGCGGTCCTCGGGTCTGACGACGGGAAGCGGATCTTCCTCTCCATGATCAGGCACATCGAGGAGAACACGTGAGGTCTTCCATGGCAGGGACGAAGGGGAAGGGGGAGGAGAAGAAGGAGATGACCGCCGAGGAGGAGAAGCTCACCGGCGAAATCCTCTCCTGGATCAAGAAGTACGCGAAGGAGAAGAAACTGGCCATCAATACGGACGACCGGCAGTTCGCCGCCGTTGTCCGGGGGCTGGTCAGGAACCGGCTGAAGCACGGTGAGCGGTACTGCCCCTGCCGGATCCGCTCAGGAGATCCGGAGAAGGACCGGCTCATCATCTGCCCGTGCAGCTACCACGAAAAGGAGATCGAGAGCGAGGGGCACTGCCACTGCAACCTTTTCTTCAAGCCCGGAAGCTGAAAAGTTCCAGGCCGGACGGACCACCTCCGCATCCCTCGATCACCGGGGCGCGAGAAGGCCGTTCACCGCCGCTGCGAGGGCGATGGCGCCGACCCGGATCGTGGGGTCCGGTGGCGGGGCGAACCGGCTGCTGTGGAGGTAGGGGAGATCCCTCCCCGTCTTTCTGCTCTCCTCCAGATCGCGCGGGTCTGCCGCGCCGAGGCGGAGGTAGCAGATGGCGGGCGCCGGGCTCCCGTTCGAAAAGACGCTGAAGTCCTCGCTCCCGGTGAGCTGGGGGATGAGGAGGACGTTCTCCGCGCCGAGGACCGAGGCGAGGATCTCCCGGACCTGCTCGGTGAGGAGGGGATCGTTCACCATCGGGGGCGTCGTCTCCCCGGGCCGTCGGATGACCGGTGCAAGCTCCTCCGGGACACCCGCGGAGAGGGCAATTCCCTTGACGATCCGGTCGATGGAGGCGAGCATCCGGTCCCGGACCGCAT
Source organism: Methanomicrobiales archaeon (assembly GCA_035310965.1). Taxonomy (GTDB): domain Archaea; phylum Halobacteriota; class Methanomicrobia; order Methanomicrobiales; family JACTUA01; genus JACTUA01. The sequence continues at coordinate 5,399 of DATGDI010000123.1, read as the reverse complement.
CGCTGTTGTACCGGATATTCACCCGCAGCACCACCTCGTCGGGGATGGCGTTGTGCTTCGTGCCCCCGTGGATGGCCCCGACGGTGAGAACCGCCATCTCCCTCGGGTCGATCTCCCGGGAGACGATGGTCTGGAGGGCAAGGACCACCCGGGCGGCGAGGACCACCGGGTCGATGGACTGGTGGGGGTGCGCGGCATGGCCCCCGATGCCCCGGACGGTCACGTCGAGGGAGGTGCTGCCCGCCGAGATGATGCCGGGCCGGTACCCGATCTTCCCGGCCGGGATATTCGGGTCAACGTGGAGGGCGAGGGCCGAAACCGGACGGGGGAACCGGGTAAAGATGCCGTCCCGGACCATGGCCCGGGCGCCCGCCCCGGTCTCCTCGGCCGGCTGGACAACAGCGAGGAGGGTGCCCGACCAGGTGTCCCTCGTCGCCGCGAGGAGCCGGACCGCGCCCGCCAGGATCGCCATGTGCAGGTCATGGCCGCAGGCATGCATCACCCCGACCTTCACCCCCCGGGTCTCTACGGAGGTCATGACGGTGCTCGCGTAGGGGAGGCCGGTCATCTCGGTTACGGGGAGGGCGTCCATGTCGCACCGGATCATCACGGCCGGGCCGGGTCCGTTTTCAAGGACCCCCACGACCCCGTGCCCGCCGATTCCCCGGTGGACCACAAGCCCCGACCGGCCGAGCTCGGCCCCCATCCTCGCGGCGGTCTCCTTCTCTAGGCCGGAGAGCTCGGGGTGGGCGTGGAGCTCGCGGTAGAGGGCCTCGAGATCAGGGTATTCCCGGCGGGCAAGCTCGGGAACGCGATCACGGAAGGGAACCGGAGGGCTCATCTTTCTTCTCCTCGTGCATTTCCCCGCGGATCACCCGCGGGAGTCGTGGCCGGGTCTCTCCCTGCCGACTCCGGGCAGGAAACGGGAAGTCAGGTCTCCGCCCTTCACGTCTTCTGGGCGAGGATGATCTCGATACTGGAGACGTTCGTCTTCCCGCTGTCGGTATCGATCACCTCGGTGGAGGTGAGGATCTCCTTCTTCGCGACGTTGTCGAGGAAACGGTTGAGGGCGATCTCGGCGGTGTCCACCGCCCGGGAGATGGCCTTCCCCCTCGCCTTGATCGCCACCTCTTCTGCACCGTTGTTGAACTGGGTCACCACTGCGAGCACGTAGTTCATGACTGGCTTGTTTCCGACGAACACTGTGTTGTCCTTCAGCATGGGGCTCCCCCCCTCAGAGGTAATTCTTGGTGCGGATCAGCTCTGCGTTCATCACGGAGGCGCCTGCAGCCCCCCGGATGGTGTTGTGGCCGAGGGCGATGAAGCGCAGGCCCGGCCGGACTCTCCCGACGGAGACCGTCATCCCCCCGCCCCGCATCCGGTCGAGCCGGGGCTGCGGGCGGTTGTCCTCCTCGAAGAGCTCGATGGACTTCTCCGGCTGCGTTGGCAGACCGGAGAAGGGGGGCCGGTAATTCCGGAAGGCCTGCTTCACCTTCTCGACCCCTTCCTTCACGTCCACCCAGATGGCAAGGGTGTGCCCGTCGATGACCGGCACCCGGTGGCAGCTGGCACTCACCCGGAAGGGTGCGTCCCTCACGAGGCCTCCCGTGAGGGTGCCCATGATCTTCAGGGTCTCGGTCTCCATCTTCTCCTCCTCCTGCCCGATGTAGGGGACGACGTTGTCGTAGATGTCCATGGCCGCGACCCCGGAGAAGCCGGCCCCGGAGATGGCCTGCATGGTCGCGACCCGGACATCGGTGAATTTCATGGACCGGAGGGGCTCGAGGGCCACGCAGAGCATGATGGTGGAGCAGTTCGGGTTCGTGACGACGAAACCCTCTCTCCCCGCGTCCCTCTGGACGTCGATGAGGGCCAGGTGGTCGGGGTTCACCTCGGGGATGACGAGGGGGATGTCCGGCTCCATCCGGTGGGACCGGGCATTGCTGCAGACCGCCATCCCCGCCCGGGAGAAGTCGTCCTCGACCGAGCCTGCGATCTCGGCCGGAAGGGCGGAGAAGACGAGTTCCGCCCCCCTCGCCCCCTTGACGCTCGTGGGGGACACGATGATGTTCCTCACCTTCTCCGGGAAGGGGGCATCGAGCTTCCAGTTCACCACGTCCCCGTACTTCTTCCCGGCACTCCTCTCCGAGGCGGTGAGGGTGACGAGGTCGAACCAGGGGTGGTTGGCGAGCAGCTGGACGAACCGCTGTCCGACGGCCCCGGTCGCTCCGAGCACTCCGACCTTGATCATGGCAGAGAGTGTTAGGAGCGGTCACTCAATAAATAATTTGCTTTGTCCGCCCGCCGGGAAATCCGGGCTTGGATCCGGGAAGGCGCGGAGAACCGGAACCGGTTCAAACGAGGCCTGGTGGGCGGAGGATATGGATTTTTCACGGTTCCGGAGGGACGGAAGAAGAAATGAATCGGCCGGTAAGGTGGTGGAAGGGCCTGCGGCTCACTCCAGCCTGATGGCGGCCGAGGGGCAGACGTCCATGCAGGTCTTGCACTCGGTGCACTTCTTCTTGTCCACCTTCGCGACGCCCCCCTCCATGGTGATGGCCTCGGCCGGACATTCGTCGACGCAGGTCTCGCACCCCACGCAGAGATCGGATTCCACGTGTGCTGGCATTCTCGTATATGTTCGGGAAAAAAGGACTAATAGGTTTCGATATTCGACCCTCCCTTCAGGAGGGGAGAAAGAGAAAGGCGTGAGCCTTTCGATGTTCAGCCCCCCAAACAGGGGGGTGATTTGAGCACCGAAGGTGCGATTTTTCAGGGCCAGGGCTCACTTCGGGTGGAGGTTCAGCACGTCGGCCATCGTGTAGACCCCCGGTTTCTTCCCTCCCACCCAGCGGATGGCCCGGAGGGCACCCATCGCAAAGACCGAGCGGTCCTGGGCCCGGTGGGTGAGCTCGATGGCCTCCTGGTTCCCGGCGAAGAGCACCGTATGCTCCCCGACGATGTCCCCGCCCCGGATGACATGGACCCCGATCTCCTTTCCCCGCTCCATCATTCCCTCCCGTCCGTAGAGCTTCGGCCGGGTCCCGACCTCGGCGTCCAGGATCTCGAGGATGGTCTTGGCCGTCCCGCTCGGGGCGTCCTTCTTGTTCCGGTGGTGGGCCTCGATGACCTCGATGTCATAGTCCCCGAGCTTCTTCGCGGCCTCCCGGACGAGGAACCAGAAGATGTTCACCCCGACCGAGAAGTTGCTCGTGATGACCGCGGGGACCGACGCCTCCACGGCCCGCTTCATCTCGTCCCGCTGCTTGGGGGTGAAGCCGGTGGTTCCCACGACCGCCGCAACGCCGTGCCGGGCCGCGGCCTTCACGTTCTCGACCGCCGCAGAGGCCACGGTGAAGTCCACGAGCACGTCGGGCTTCTTCTTCTCGAGGAAGGCCTCGATCTGGTTCGACGCCACCACCTCCGCCCCGAAGGCGGTTCCCGCCCGGACATCCACCCCGCCCGCGAGCTCGAGGTCAGATGCCTCGTGGACGAGTTTTGCCACCGTGCCGCCCATCCGGCCCAGGGCGCCGCAGACGACCACCTTGATCATGCCGGTTCCTCCTCAAGCCCTGTAGCTGTCAAGGGTCTTCTTCAGGATCGCAGTCTTTTCGGCGTCCAGGTCATCCAGGGGGAGCCGGACCGGGCCGGCCGCCATACCCCGTAACCCCACCGCCTTCTTTACCGGGATTGGATTCGTATCGATGAAAAGATCCTTGAAGAGTGGCCCGAGTTTTGAGTGAATCTCCCGGGCGCGGGCAAGATTCCCCTTCTTGAAGGCCTCGTACATCTCCACCATGAGCCTCGGCTCCACGTTCGCCGCAACCGAGATAACCCCGACCCCCCCGAGCTCGAGGATGGGGAGGGTCAGGTTGTCATCGCCGGAGATGACACTGAAGTTCTGGTCCCGGGTCGCCTCAATGATCTGTGAAATTTTGTCAAGCTTTCCGCTTGCCTCTTTGATCCCGACGATATTGGGATGTTTTGCCAATTCGGGTACCAACGGGGGTTGAAAATTGTTCATATCCTGCCCCGTCCGGCCGGGAACGTTGTACATGACGACCGGGATGTCGAGATTCGCGATCTTCGTGTAGTGCTTGAAAAGGCCGGACCTGTTCGGCTTGTTGTAGTACGGGGAGATGACGAGGACCCCGTCCGCTCCGAGGTTCTTTGCTGCCTTGGTGAGAAGGAGGGCCTCCTCGGTATTGTTGGAGCCCGTCCCGGCAAGGACCGGTACCCTCCCGTTCACCACGTCCACGGTCTCCTCGATGACCTTCTCGTGCTCCTTGTGGCTCATGGTCGCGGACTCCCCCGTCGAGCCGCAGGGCACGATGCCATGCACGCCCTGCTCCACGAGCCATGCCACGTTCGCACGCAATCCTTCGAGATCGAGATCCGAGCGATCATCCGTCGCCGGGCGATTCCCCCGGGTGAAGGGCGTGATGATAGCCGGAAAGACACCCTCGAACATAGCGCTGTAGCCTCACCTGCCTGCAGCTTCTACCAGCGCGCACCTTATTCTTATCGCTTTCGAATATCCGCCCCTCTGTTCCAAAGAACCCCGGCTCTCGGGGAAACCCTCAAGAAGGTGAAGGATGCATGGGGGACCGGGAGAACAGCCGGTAAAATAGGAAAAGAGGAGACCGGCCTTACGAGGACTTCTTCCCGGTGTTGTGCTTCCGGGTGATGTACCCGGCGACCCGGTTCCGGACCTTCTTGCTCCCGATGATCGAGTTCTCTGATACGCCCTGCTTGTTCTCCTTGAAGTCCCGGCCGAACCGTTCGGGTCGCCCCTCGATGAGCTCCTCGCCCAGTCTCTTGATGTAGGATGGTTTGATTCCCATGGATCTCCCTTGTGCATCATGGATGCGTCGCGGGACCTTAAGAATATTTGCGAACAGCGGATTGCCATGGTCTGCACCCTTTTTTCCCGGCCTTCCTGCGGGAAAACAGGGGGGGATGCCGTTCCCCGGGCCCGGTCCACCCGTCACCGCTCGCGCTGTTCAAAACCCCGGAAGTATCCCGGTCAGGTTGAAACTATTTATGGGCATCCGCCCATTTTTCCGCATGGAAGGCTCGATCCGGACTCCGGGATCTGGGAACGCGAAGATCGTCCTGGAAACGGGTTCCGATCCCAGAGGGTTCCTCTCCCGGTACATCTTGGCCCTCACCCCGCTCTTCCTCCTGATTCTTTCCGCAGTTACGACGGCGATGCTCCGGGGAATCGTGGCCGGAGTTCCGATGAGTATCCCCACGCCGATGGGAAATCTGGCCCCGGGTATGGGAGATATGGTGGAGACTCTGATCCTCCTCACCGCCCCGGTCGGCATCTTTACCCTTTTCGGGGCGATCGGGTGGGCGATACGGTCAAGGGAAATGTGGATCAGCTCGGTCCTGGC